>JAUVGM010000348.1 GCA_030593785.1 Gammaproteobacteria bacterium
TTATCCAGGACTTTATGCACGAATGATAATTTTTCCTGGAACCATTCCGGGATATCCGGACGTTTCATATATAAGAACCAGGCAGTTGCAACACCTGAGAAAGCCAGCCAGAAAGGTAACGTAGTCACACCATGTAAAACCATACCAAACCAACCATGGAAATCTTTTGCTAACTCACCAAGAACATCGTGCTCTGGTAAAACAAATATTGAATTACCGAAGAAGTCTCCGAAGGCCATGTCGCCAACAAAAATCGCACCGATAACAACTGAAGGGATTGCAAGTAAAACTAATGGCACCCAAACAACTTTATCCGTTTCGTGTAAATGTTCACGCGTATGTTCGTCCATGCGTTCTTTGCCATGGAATACCAGGAAGTACATACGGAAACTATATAAAGCAGTAATAAAGACACCGGCCAAGACTGCAAAATAAGCAAAACCAGAACCAGCAATAGTTGAATGCCCTACTGCTTCAATAATGGAATCTTTTGAATAGAAACCCGAAAAGAATGGTGTACCAATTAACGCTAACGAACCGATTAAGGACGTGATCCAGGTGAATGGCATGTACTTGCGTAAGCCACCCATTTTGCGCATATCCTGCTCATGATGCATGGCGATAATAACGGAACCCGCACCCAAAAAGAGTAACGCTTTAAAGAAGGCATGTGTCATTAAGTGGAACACACCTGCTGCATAAGCAGATGCACCTAACGCGACAGTCATATAACCGAGTTGCGATAATGTTGAGTATGCAACAACTCGTTTAATGTCATTTTGAACAAGACCCAGAAAGCCCATAAACAATGCAGTAATCGCACCGATGACTAATATAAAGCTAAGTGCAGTTTCTGAGAATTCAAACAACGGCGACATACGTGTCACCATAAAGATGCCAGCAGTTACCATAGTTGCAGCATGAATCAATGCTGAAATAGGTGTTGGGCCTTCCATTGAATCCGGTAACCAAACATGTAATGGCACTTGTGCTGACTTACCCATGGCACCGATAAATAAGGAAATACAAATAACTGTCATTACTGACCATTCATGGCCAGGGAAGATTTCCATGGTCAAGTCTTTTACATCACCTACGCCGGCAAATACCGTCGCGTAATCAAGTGAACCGAAATACATTAATACACCGGCTATTCCGAGTAAGAAACCAAAGTCACCGACACGATTAACCAGGAAGGCTTTCATATTGGCATAAATGGCTGTATCGCGGGTATACCAAAAACCGATTAATAAATATGAAACTAAACCTACCGCTTCCCAACCAAAGAACAACTGCATAAAGTTATTCGCCATGATCAACATAAGCATTGAGAAAGTAAATAATGAGATATAACTAAAGAAACGCTGGTAACCCGGATCTTCCTTCATATAACCAACGGTATAGACATGAACCATTAATGATACGAAAGTCACTACAACCATCATCATGGAAGTTAATTCATCAACCAGGAATCCCACTTCCAGACGCAAACCATCAACAACCATCCATGTATAGATAGAAGCATTAAAGGTTTCACCACCATCTATATTAATATATTTGAAAACATACATAGAGAGAGCGCATGAAATAGCGACACCGATAATCGTTACCCAATGCGCACCACTGCGACCTACTTTGCTGCCAAATAAACCTGCGATGATTGAACCAATAAGTGGTGACAATACGATCCAGAGATAAATATTTTCCATATTATCTGTCATGCCCTACCCCTTCATGGTATCCAGTTCGTCGACATCAATAGTGCGTTTGTTACGGAATACCACAACCAGGATAGCGAGGCCAATTGCCGCTTCTGCAGCAGCAACGGTCAATATAAAGAAAACAAAAACCTGTCCGGATAAGTCACCAAGAAAATGAGAGAAAGCAACAAAATTAATGTTTACAGACAGCAACATAAGCTCGATCGACATCAATATAATAATGATGTTTTTTCGGTTAAGAAAAATACCGGCAACACTCAAGCTAAACATAATAGCGCCTAATGTAAGATAGTCTGATAAAGCAATCATAATAAAACCTATTTTGTCTCTTCTGAATCCATTTTAACCATGCGGATACGATCATCCCGTTTCACGGCAACTTGTAAATCTGGATTTTGATGTTTTGTTTTTGGTCTGCGACGTAACGTCAAGGCAATCGCAGCAATGATGGCAACTAATAAAATAACGGCTGCAATTTCAAAGGGGTATACATATACGGTATATAAAACTAAACCCAATTCACGTGTATTATTATAATCAGCTGCTTGTCGTACCGGTGATTCCAAGCCAATATTTTCCCCACCCACAACCATGTACATCATGACCATCATCGTAACAAGAACTGCAATGCCAATCGGTAAGTACTGAATAAAAGACGCTCGCATTCTGGCAACATTAATATCCAGCATCATTACAACAAACAGGAATAAAACCATAACTGCGCCAACGTAAACCAGCACTAAGGTAATCGCTAAAAATTCTGCTTCGAGTAACATCCAGATGGCTGCACAGGAAAAGAACGTCAACACTA
>JAUVGM010000274.1 GCA_030593785.1 Gammaproteobacteria bacterium
TTCACTGCTTAGAGGGTTGATTAGATTTTTTAATTTACCAATGTCAGGATTTACTGCAGGACAATATGAACAGGATTTATTAGTTGCCGCAGGACAAAAAATTGCGCCGACTATATGTTATGAAGATGCTTTTGGTGAAGACTTAATTCGTTTTTTACCCGAGGCAACCCTGATATTAAATGCGAGTAATAATGCATGGTAGGGTGATTCTTTTGCACCTCATCAGCATTTACAGATTTCACAAATGCGTGCACTGGAAACAGGGCGGGATATGATGCGTGTTACAACTAATGGTGTTTCTGCATTAATTGATCATAAAGGTAAAATTATTTCCCATTCACCACAGTTTAAGGCCTATGTTGTCACTGGAATGGTTCAACCTCGAAAGGGTGCAACGCCTTATGTTAGCTTTGGGAATTACACTATAATATTTATTATTGTGTTATTTTTATCAGGTGTTTTATTGTATTATAAATACAATAAAGTATATTGTTAATAACGATTATAAAATTGAGAAACGTTTTAAATGAAATCATTGAGAGCTAAATACAGAAAGTTTAGAGCAAAAATATCTAAAAAAATTAATAAATTAAAGCTGGTTAAAGGCATTAACAGAGATATGCTTATGGTTAGGCAGCTTTTGCTAAATGATTACACTGATAAATTAAAAAGTAATGTTCGCTATGATGACGATAAATGTCTTATTAAATATGGGCAAAAAATTTATTCACAAAATGAAGAAGACGGTATAATTTTAGAAATATTCAGGCGGATTGGAACAACAAATAAAGTGTTTGTTGAGTTTGGTATTGGTGATGGTTTGGAAAATAACTCACTTGCTTTATTGCTGGATGATTGGAAAGGTTTATGGATTGAAGGTTCTCCTAATGCGGTTAATGATATAAAAAATAATTTTAAAAGTGTAATTACCAGCGAGCGTTTGAAGGTTGTTGAAGCATTTATTACTAAAGATAATATTAATGAGATAATTTCTAATAATATATCAGATAAGGAAATTGACTTGTTATCTATTGATATAGATGGGAATGATATTCACGTATTCAATAAGATTTCAGTGATTAATCCTCGTGTAGTGATAATGGAGTACAATGCTAAATTCCCACCGCCTATCATGTTTACTGTTGAATATAATGCAGCACATACATGGCAAGGTGATGATTATGTAGGTGCATCACTTAAATATATTGAAAAAGATCTTAACAATAGAGGTTATAAATTAGTTGGCTGTGATTTGGCAGGTGTAAATGCATTTTTTGTTAGAGATGATTTACTTGCAGATAAGTTTTTAAGTCCGTATACAGCTGAGAAGCATTATCAACCTGCAAAATTTTATTTAGTTGGAGCAAATGTAGGTCACAAAGGTACATATCAATCAGTAGAAAAATGTTTGGCTGCGTGTATAAAAATAAAAGATGAAGAATAACTGCAGACTGAGTAATAGGTTTAGTTTTTGAAACTGTAGTTATTTATTATTCATGTGTTGCATAAAGTTCCCTGTTTGCCCATGCGGCAAATTCAGTACGTGTGCAACTATCTGCACTTTGTAACCCCTGACCTTCTGCAACGCGGTAAATGACCATATCTTTCTTTGGATCATCAGATACGGCTTCATCAATAATCTGACGAACACACCATTCAGCACCATGTTTACTGTTTGTATAATAATGTCCGAGGATAATTTGATTGGTTGCAAAGCTCGGCGTTTCAGCATGCTCAAGGGTTAAAGCAAAGAGCTGCTGCAGATCATTAACATTAAGATCGACCACTAAATCAATATCGGATAGTGCTCGTTCGATATGTTCCTTTTCAATATAGCGCGAAGGTTTTTCCTTTTTTATTGTAGGTGTGTCGGTAAAGCGCATCATGCTTGTTGGATAACGACGCCAGGGAAAGAAGCTATTAAATAGAACAGCAGTGCTGAAAATAATGACAGTATTTAATAGTACGGGTATGAGTATGTATTCAAAGCCTAATGCATTAATTGCTGAGCCACCAATAACAGCAGCAAGCGCGGTTGCTCCACCGGGTGGGTGAATACAGTTTAAAAGGTGCATGGCACCAATAGCTAGTCCCACCGCCAAGCCCGCTGCTAGAAATAGATCGGGAACGAGCTGGTAACAGGCAACACCAATAAAAGCTGAAATAAGATGACCGCCAAACAACGCCCAAGGTCGAGAGAGCTTGCCATGCGGCACGGCAAAAACCAAAACGGCCGAGGCACCCATTGATGGAACAATAAGTGCGGCACCACTTGCTCCAGTAAAATGAAAGCTGATTATACTGATCAGAAAAATACCGACAAAGCCACCAAGGGTAGAAGCAAGTACTTCCGCTGTACTGACGGAGTTTTCAATGCCTAATGTACTTTTTAGTTTTTGTAATAAATGACTCAAAGTATTTTCAATATATTGTTATTAGTATATTGAATAATAGTACCTTAGTTTAAGAGCCTTTATTAAAAACCTTCTTAAATACTGTTCCCCTGCATTTAGGACAGGGTGGAATATGGCCTGGCTTTTTAAAATGTAGAACTTCATCGCAATTTTGGCAGTAAAGCACACCGACATTGGTTATTTCCCCTGTGTGCCAAACGCCAACCTGACGGGCACGTTCTGCCAAGGCATCAAGTTCCAGACGTGTCTTATCTGCCAAAGTAGCAAATATTTCAGCAAATTTTACTTCCGCGAATTCCAGGTCATTTTTAACTAAGTTTTCTAACTGCTGCCCACTTTCTGATAAATAATCAGCCGCCTGTTCTAAATCTTTTTTGATGTAATCGCCGAGTTTTTCGGCTTCTTCTTTAGTGAGCTCACCGAGTTCAGAAGCTTTATCAGCAGCTTTTTCAATGTTTTCAGATAATGTAGGAATGGCCTTTTCTTCAGCGGTGTGCCAGAGGTCTTTAATATGATCTACCATATCGTGATAAGCATGAAGGAGTTTTTCTGTTGTTTCTTTTGTGTCCATTGTCGCCACCTCTTTAAGATTCGTCCCATTATATGCATAGATTTATGAAACAAGCATTGATCTATATCAGAGTTTTATTGTGGAGTATTCCTTGTGTGCTGTATCCTTACACCCTTAATTTTCGTTTTTATGAGTTTTTGCTCATGATGACTAACAAATCAATATTTATATATAAATCAAAGACATAGTAGAGTTTTATGGAATCAGAATATAAACCCGAAAAAATTGAATTAGAGATCCAGAAATACTGGGATGACAATAAGGTTTTCAAAGCGGTCGAAGACCCAAATAAAGAAAAATATTACTGTCTTTCGATGTTTCCGTACCCCAGTGGGCGTTTACATATGGGGCATGTGCGTAATTACACCATTGGTGACGTAATTAGTCGTTATCAACGTATGCAGGGTAAAAATGTGCTGCAACCCATGGGCTGGGATGCGTTTGGGTTACCAGCAGAAAATGCGGCTATCAAAAATAACGTACCACCTGCGAAATGGACGCGTGAAAACATTGATTACATGCGTGACCAGCTTAAACGCTTAGGTTTGGGTTATGACTGGGATCGTGAACTGGCGACCTGTGATCCTGATTATTACCGTTGGGAACAGTGGTTGTTCACCAAGCTTTATGAAAAAGGGCTGGTTTATAAAAAAACAGCGGGCGTGAACTGGTGTCCAAATGATTTAACCGTACTTGCTAATGAACAAGTGATTGATGGTAAGTGCTGGCGTTGTGATACCGATGTGGAGAAAAAAGACATTCCACAATGGTTCATGAAAATTACCGACTATGCAGATGAGTTGTTGGATGAGTTGGATAATTTAGATGGCTGGCCTGAT
>JAUVGM010000239.1 GCA_030593785.1 Gammaproteobacteria bacterium
GTGCAGCAATCAAAACTTTCACCTCTGGATTCGGCGAATAACCCTGAATCTACGGGCGATTCAGCTGGTTTTACCGCTGTTTTTGCCAGTTACATTGAGTCTGAGACGGATGCTGCAGAACAAACCGTGGAGCAAAATCTTGCTGAATTGTTAAACGAAATTCTGCCGCAAGAAGCACTTGTAGATGGCAACACTTTGCCGGAGCAAGAGCAAATCGCCATGTGGCAAGCTTTAATGCTGATTCAACCTGCAGAAAATGCCATATCTAATTCTACTGCGAATTCTATGCAAAGCATGAATTTGTTGGATAACTCACGTAAACCGATGCTTAATTCACAATTACTGAATCAGAATTATTTCCAAAACGCGGGTACGCAAAATAAAGAGTTTGGTAATGCTCTTCCTCCGAGCTTGGCAACAAGTAACATAAGTGCGCAACTTGCAGCCGTGCATTTTATTCCGGAAAAAAACGAGTCTATTTTATTAAATATGAATGAGCAATTAATGCCTGTTCAGACAACAAATTCAACATTAGCCCCAGCATTAGCGGCAGTTGGTTTAGGGTCAGCAACACAGGCGGCCGCTACTCAAACTCAAATGGCTCCTCTTAATTTGGGACAAAATGCCTGGGAAACAAATTTAGGTTCACGCCTGCAAATGATGGTTGGACAAAATATACAAACAGCTGAGATCAGATTAGATCCACCAGAATTAGGTGCCTTGGACATCAAAATTAAAATCACAAATGATATTGCATCGGTAAATATAACCAGCCCACATTCACAAGTTCGTGAAGCACTGGAAACAGCAGTACCACGATTAAGAGAAATGTTTGCAGAGAGCGGTTTGTCCTTAGGAGATGTGAATGTAGGACAGGAATCTTTTGCGCAACAACAAAATACTGCTGAAGAGGAAGTCACGTCCATTGGGCAAACTGCAGAGTCTGATTTTGCAGATGAGCCGGTTACGGTAACTAGAAAAATAATAAGCGATAATTTATTGGATATGTATGCATAGGGAATTAAGGGTTAACACTGAGAGTTATTTTTACTAAAAAACCTAAATAATTAAAGCTTTTAAATGTTTGGACGATGTATGAACTATACGAAATTAAAGTTCGTTAATGTGCTTTAAAAAGTAGGGTTATGGAGAAGCTTTAATCAAACCACACACCTTGCTGAAAAGATTGACTTTAAATTTGAAAATAAAAATTGCATTCGGAGAATATTTAAATGGCGAAGATATTAGCAGTAGATGATTCTGCATCAATGAGACAAATGGTGTCTTTCACATTAAAAGGTGCAGGATACGAAGTTGTTGAAGCTGTAGATGGTGTTGACGCATTAGCAAAAGCTAAAGGGGTTAAATTGGATTTAGTTATTTCTGATGTGAACATGCCAAATATGGATGGCATAACGCTAATAAAAGAACTGAGAGCGATACCTGCATTTAAATTTATTCCCATGTTGATGTTAACTACAGAAAGTACGGGTGAAAAAAAGCAAGAAGGTAAAGCCGCAGGTGCCACAGGGTGGATTGTTAAACCGTTTAATCCTGAGCAGTTATTAGCAACGGTTAAAAAAGTGCTTGGTTAAAGCAGGATAAAATTATGACGATTGATATGAGTCAATTCCTCGAAACCTTTTATGAAGAAAGCTTCGAAGGTTTGGAGATAATGGAAACGGAATTGCTTGCCCTGGATGTCGGTGAAGCAGACAGTGAAACCATTAATACCATTTTCCGTGCAGCCCATTCCATAAAAGGGGGAAGTGGTACCTTTGGTCTGAACGCTGTCGCCGATTTTACTCATGTAATGGAAACCTTGTTAGATGAAATGCGTGATGGTAAACGTCAGGTAACAGAAGAAGCCGTTAATTTATTACTTACAACGGTAGATGTTTTACGTGAAATGCTGACAGCGTTACGTGAGAATACCGAGTTGGACAGTGAACGCATTAAAGTTACTCACGATCAATTAGAAGAATTACTTGATTCATCTTCATCTTCTTCAACTGTTCAAGAAACAGATAACTCATCAAAAGATGTTCCTGCAGGAGCACAATCTTGGCATATTAGTTTTCACCCTCATGTAAATCTATTCAAGACGGGTAATGATCCAGTGCGGATTCTCCGGGAACTTGAAACTCTGGGTGAACTTGAAGTTAAAATGGATTCATCAGCACTGCCAGAATTTAACAACCTTGATCCAGAAGAAAGTTTCCTTGGATGGGAGTTGGAATTAAAAGGTGAGGCAACACGTGAAGCTATCGATGAAGTATTTGCCTGGGTCGAAGATGAATGTGATTTAACCATTATGGCTGCGGAAGCAGAAGCGGAAGTTATACATGCAGAGGCTGAACCAGAACCAGAACCAGAAGAAAGAAGTCAAACTGAAGGTCGTTCCACAGCAAGTACTCAATCTCGTAAACCAAAAGCAGCGGCTGAAAGTACCTCAATTCGAGTAGGTATCGACAAGGTTGATTCGGTAATTAATCTGGTTGGCGAACTCGTTATAACACAGTCCATGTTAAGTACTTTGGGTGAAAGCTTTGACATGAGCAAAGTCAATAGCCTTATTCAGGGCATGGAACAACTTGAATTAAATACCCGTCAATTGCAAGAGCAAGTTATGCGTATGCGCATGATGCCAATTAATTTTGCCTTCCAACGTTTCCCTCGTCTTGTGCATGACATGAGTCAGAAAATGGGTAAGAACATTGAATTAAAAATGACCGGTGAACAAACTGAACTTGATAAAACGGTAATGGAAAAAATTGGTGATCCGCTTGTGCATTTAGTGCGCAATAGTCTGGACCATGGAATTGAAAGTCCTGAAAAACGTAAAGAAGCTGGCAAACCGGAAACGGCAACTCTGCGACTCAATGCTTATCATCAGGGTGGCAACATTGTTATAGAAGTGATTGATGATGGTGCAGGCTTAAATGAAGAGAAAATTTTTGCCAAAGCGGTTGAGCAAGGTTTAGTTCCTGCTGACATTCAATTAGAACCTGCCAGAATCCATGAACTTATATTATTACCGGGTTTTTCTACTGCCGATGAGGTAACGGATGTATCCGGTCGTGGTGTAGGGATGGATGTCGTGGTTCGTAATATTAGAAGTTTAGGTGGTTCATTAGAAGTCTGGTCTAAACCTGGGCATGGAAGTAAGTTCACTATTCGTCTGCCACTAACGTTAGCTATTCTCGATGGCCAAACAGTGTCGGTGGGTGAAGAAGATTACATCATTCCATTAATTTCTATTATTGAATCAATTCAGCTTACTTCCGACATGTTGAATATTGTTGTTGGTAAAGGTGAAACATTCAAACTACGTAATGAACACCTTCCTATTATTCGTTTGCATAATGTTTTTGGTGGTAGTCCTAATACAACAGATCTGATAGAAGGGTTACTCGTTGTCGTCGAATCTGATGGACGAAAAATTGGATTATTTGTTGACGAGTTAAAAGGTCAGCAACAAGTCGTAATTAAATCACTCGAAGTTAATTACAAAAGAATTGAAGGTATATCAGGCGCCACCATTCTAGGTGACGGTTCAGTTGCGTTAATTGTTGATATTCCTGGTTTGATTAGTTTATCAAATCAAGTAACAGCAACCGGTCGTCTTAAAAAGAGCGCATAAGGAGAAAACTTATGACAACAGATATTGCTACAGCACAGAGTACAAATGATATGAGTGATGCTACAGATGGAGTAAACACTGAAGGCGAGGGTACACAGTTTCTTACCTTTATATTAGATAACGAAGCCTATGGTGTGGAAATTTTACGTGTTCAGGAAATTAAAGGCTGGACACCAGTTACCCGTATTCCCAATACACCAGAATATATGCAAGGCGTCTTAAATCTACGTGGCACGATTGTACCGATTGTTGATATGCGTATGCGTTTTAACTTAGAACAGATTGAATACACACCTATTACCGTCATTATCGTGTTATCGGTAAAAAGTGAAAATGGTGAACGTGTTATTGGTCTGGTTGTAGATAGCGTATCAGATGTCATTGATGTTAGTGCTAAAAATATTAAAGCAACCCCAGATTTTGGTACAACGCTTAATACAGAATTTATAAGTGGCTTGGCTACCAGTACGGAACATATGGTGATGTTACTGGATGTCGATAAATTATTGTCAGTAGATGAAATGACGGCCTTATCTCAGGCTAGTGATTTACAAGCAGATTCTGATTCAAGTGAATAAAGTGAATCTCTATACTTTTCCGAGCGTAACAAATAGGACATTCAAATGAATATTCTCATTAATCTATCGATCAAAATGAAAATTCTGTTGTTGTTGATCTTCCCTATTCTCGGCCTGGCTTTTTTTGCAATCAATAGCGTGAATGATAAAAGTGCGATCGTTGATGAA
>JAUVGM010000089.1 GCA_030593785.1 Gammaproteobacteria bacterium
AATGGATCGAGGGCCTTGATCATGTCTCCGAAGGCAATTCACATACATTAGGCGCTTACCACCGTCCCTGGCAATAATTTTATAATTTACTTCAGTAATAAATTAAGAGAACGAGAATGAAACTTTCATTAGGTCCACTGCAATATTTTTGGTCAAAAGAAAAAGTCTTTTCTTTTTATGATGAGATGGCAAAACTGCCGATTGATATAGTTTATCTCGGTGAAGTTGTCTGCTCTAAAAGACGGCAATTAAAATTTGAAGACTGGCTAACGATTGCAGAAAAGTTAACTGCAGCAGGTAAAGAAGTTATTCTCTCTACCATGACGTTACTCGTTGCGGATTCTGAACTATCTCAACTTAAAAAAATCTGTACAAATAATAACTATGCGGTTGAAGCTAATGACACTTCAGCATTACACCTGCTAACAAATAAAAACGATTATGTCGCAGGCCCTCACATCAATATGTATAACGCAGAAACGTTAGCCGTGTTACATGATGCAGGAGCCAAACGCTGGGTTATGCCAATCGAGCTTTCTGAAAAAACACTGGCCGATTTACAAAACGAAAAGCCTGAAGGTATGGAAACAGAAGTTTTTGTATACGGTAACATCCCGCTTTCTTTTTCTGCACGGTGTTTTACTGCACGTGCTTTTAACTTGCCAAAAGACCAATGTGATTTCCGTTGTGAACAATTTGATCAAGGTATGCCTTTATATACGCAAGACCAACAAAATCTGTTTCTAATCAACGGTATTCAATTGCAATCGGGTATTCCATGTAATTTATTATCGGTAGTGGAAAGATTGCGTGAGCTTAAGGTGGATGTATTACGAATTTCTCCGCAAGATGAAAACATGGATTCCATCATCCATGCTTTTAGAGCAAGCATAGATAATGATGAATCTAATATAGAATTACAAACTCCTGAAGGAGGATGGTGTAATGGCTACTGGTATGGTCAACCCGGTCTTGACTGGAAAAATATTTAATGGCTATCAATGCTTAACCAATATCCGTTCACTTAAACTATGAACGTGTTTAGCAATGTTTAATCGTTCAAGTAACGGAGCCATGCGAATCGCTAATGTCTGTCCAAAAACAGATGTCAAATAAACGTTAGTATCAAAATCCATCGCGTCAATTAGATTTTTTATATACAAGCCATCTTCCGTATTACCTTCAATACTCAAATGGCGAGAGAAAAACAAACTATCTGGATCTTCATTTCCCGTAGCAAGTAATAAGAATGTTTTTAAATCACCCTGAATATGAACATCGGCAACTGTGTTTGATTTTGCATCATCAAGTAAACGATTATTACGAATAATAAACTTCCAGCAATTCCCCGTATCTTTAATCGTTAATTGCAGACGTTTACCTTCCATATAGTCTAAGCGCGAAGTAATCGCTTGCCCTTTCATTAAGTGTCCACCCAGTCGACTTATCAAATGAGTGTGAATCTTATCGGGAACAAAACGAAGAAAGTGATGTAAAGGTTTCAATGCAAAGGACATTTTTTTAATCTCGGTTATATAACCTTATAAATATAATGCAACTAATAAGCTGACTATATGATCTAGATCAATATCTCCTAAATAGAGGTATCTGCTGAGAAGACAAGAACATTGTTGGCTCCACTGCGTTTGAGCCAACCTACATCCACCGCTTATTTTAAGTAGGTGGGTTCAAGGAATGAAATGACGGAACCAACAGCCCTATACTGGCTGACAGCCTAAACAACAATATCCCATCCTGCCCGAAAATTTGCCTTTGACAATAACATCGCCACACTGATAACAGGAAAGTCCTTCCCTGCGGTAGACATTAAAGCGGTAGTCTTCAAACGCTATCCCTTGCTTTGCCAATTTATCTGCACGTAATAATAAATTGGTAATGCCTGCGGTCTCATACGATTGTCGAATGAGCTGCAAACTGTTTTGTGCAAGCTGTTGTAATTGCTGATTATTAATATCACAAATACGAATTTCCGGGTGCAGAGCTGAAACATGCAATATTTCACAACATAAATAATTACCTATGCCGGCCAGAACACTTTGATCCTGCAATAGAGTCATAAGACTGCGCCGTGATTTACGATATGTCATTAGCCTTTGGACAACCATTTTCTGAGTCGTGTTTGCTGATAACAATTCCAGACCTAATTTACTTAGATAAGAATGACTCGCAAGTTCATGCTCTTTTAAAACAGAAATATCTGAGGCACTATAAAGAAATGCTGCGCCCTCTTTCATATGAATAGATAGACGCAATTGCCGCTTCACATCAGGTGTTTGTCCATCTGGCGAGATAAACCATTTACCAGAGAGCTGGTTATGACTATAGATCGTATAACCATTGGAGAAACGAATAAGCATCGCCTTTCCTTTTGCATTAACTTCGATAATTCGGCTATTTTTTAGTTTGCTTTGATAAGGTTTCAGGCTATCAAAGGCAAAAAATATTTTACTGACCTTGCCTTGCTCAAGCACTTCTGCAAGTTCATCCCTTGCACGTTGAATTTCAGGACCTTCTGGCATTATTTAAAACCATCTTTAAAAATAACAGGGGCGAAGCCACATGAGAGCATTTTTCATTTAACTCAGCCAGTTAAAACTATACATATAAAGTATCTAGTACACTAACTATTATAATCTAGATCAATGATTTTTTAGTTTTATATTATTGTGTAATGCTCATTAAATCCTTTTGTGAAGAGTATCGAGGAAATTACTACGCCACAAAATAAATCACTCAAGCATATAGTTTTAGTGCCGATATGATGTGACATGAACGAATCATCTGAACAGATAAAACCTACGGTACTCATTGTAGATGATGCGACTGAAATTCAAATGGTTTTAAAACGCACCCTTGAAATATGTGGTTGCAAAGTTATCGCACACGCCGAAGATGGAGAGCAAGCTATTAAGCTATTAGAGCAGTACTCTCCAGATATTGTATTTCTCGATATCGAAATGCCGAAAAAAAATGGTTTAGAAGTTCTGGATGTTATAAAAGAACGTAATATGTCAGTTTGTCCCATCATAATGAGTGCTCATAGCTCAAAAGAAAACTTAACTTCGGCTATTAAACGTGGTGCTCAGGGCTTTATCGTAAAACCACATGACCATAAAATAATAGAAAAAATCATTGCAGATTACCTGGCAGCAAATAAAAAATAAAAAAACACATTAAGCTCGTGCTCCCATGCTTATTTGATTATAAACTCTCCCACCATGGCTGGCCGTATCCCACAACAATTTATTGATGATCTCCTAAATCGCGTCGACATCGTCGAAGTGATCGATTCGCGCGTGCCTTTAAAGAAAAAAGGTAAGGAATACACTGCCTGTTGCCCCTTTCATTCTGAAAAGACGCCATCTTTCACCGTAAGTCAGGGTAAACAGTTCTATCATTGCTTTGGCTGTAAGGCGAATGGCTCTGCAATTGGCTTTTTAATGGAATATGAGCATTTAAGTTTTCCTGAGGCCATTGAAGAACTTGCGCGTAGTCAGGGAGTCGATGTCCCCTATGAAGGCGGCCAACACCCTGATCCTGCGGTAAAAAAAGCACAAACTGATCTCTATGATTTAATGCAGCAAACCGATCAATACTACCAGCAGCAGCTACGCCAACATCCAGATTCCCAAACAGCTGTCAGCTATCTCAAAGAGCGCGGTTTAAGCGGTGAAATAGCCAAAGATTTTGGTATTGGTTTTGCCCCGGATGGCTGGGATAACCTGCTTAAAGCCCTCGGTAATACGCCTGAACGTGAAAAAGCGCTGGTTACGGCGGGTATGTTGATTAAAAAAGATAACGGTAAATGCTATGACCGTTTTCGTGATCGCATCATGTTTCCCATTCGAGATCGACGCGGCCGTTGTATTGCTTTTGGTGGTCGCATTTTGCCAAAAGATCAGCCAAATACAGATAAAGAAGGCGCAAAATACCTTAATTCCCCTGAAACACCTCTTTTTCATAAGGGCCGAGAACTGTATGGCTTATATGAAGCCCGACAGGCTTTACGTGATATTCCACGCCTTATGGTAGTTGAAGGCTACATGGATGTAGCGGCACTCGCACAATTTGATGTGCGTTATGCCGTGGCAACACTTGGTACAGCAACCACCGCCGACCATTTACAACGCCTTTTTCAACTCACATCTGAAATTATTTTTTGTTTTGACGGTGATCGCGCAGGTAGAGATGCGGCATGGCGAGCTCTACAAGTCTGTTTGCCTGAAATGCGAGATGGCCGTGAAACCCGCTTTATGTTTTTACCTGACGGCGAAGATCCTGACAGCTATATTCGAAAAATCGGCAAAGAGGCATTCGAAGCTGAAGTTAAACAATCTCAAACTTTTTCTGAATATTTATTCAAGCAATTGACCGATGAAGCCGATATAAGCGGCATTGGTGGTCGCGCCAAGTTGGTTGAGACAGCACGCCCCATGTTATCGCAAATGCCAGAGGGTATTTATCGCAAGTTAATGTTTGAACAGTTGGAAAAATTAGGTCGAGTTGACCTTTCTTTGCCAAAGCCTGAATCAGGTCGTTTTAAACCTTCTCGCAAACAGGGTAAAAAAACAGCGACATCGATGACCCCGGTTCGTAAAGCCATAACCTTACTGTTGAATCAGCCCGGTATCGCGCAACACTGGCTGCAAAGTGAGACGAGTAACAGTGATGAATTGGCAAAACTTGACCTTCCTGGCATGGATTTATTGCTGGAAGTACTTGAAATATTGCGGATTCACCCCGATTTAAGTACTAGCGCACTCATCGAGCGCTGGCGCGAAACTCCCTCAGGCAACCATCTGGCTAAACTGGCGAGTGAGCAACCTGAATTAGATGACAGTGCAGCATTGGAAATAGAGTTTATTGCCGTAATGAATGCACTGAAAAAGCAGTCTGTTGATCTTCGTTATGATGATTTACAGGCTAAATTAGACCACGGCACACTAAATGAAGCAGAAATGGCCGAGTATAAAATGCTCTTACAACAAATATATGTTGTAAAAAGCGCCTCAAAACCGGACTAATATCAAATATTTGCTATATATAGTGTAAGAAAGCGTTAAAAACTAGTGTATAATTCGTTGGTTTTACGCCCCGATATTGTTAATTCAGCTAAGAAGGCTTTTATGTCGCAAGCAACAAATCAAGAAGCACAACAATCACAACTTAAGATACTGATTGCTAAAGGAAAAGAGCAGGGATTCCTGACTTATGCCGAAGTAAACGATCATTTACCAAATGACATTGTTGATCCAGAACAAATTGAAGACATCGTTGGCATGATCAACGACATGGGTATCACCGTGCACGAAAAAGCACCGGATGAAGATACCATTGCTGAAGCAAGTAATTCAGTTGATGAAGATGCCGCGGAAGAAGCCGCTGCTGCACTTGCTAATGTAGAAAGTGAATTTGGTCGAACAACGGATCCTGTACGTATGTATATGCGTGAAATGGGTACCGTTGAACTGCTTACACGTGAAGGTGAAATTGCTATCGCCAAACGCATTGAAGCGGGTCTACGACACATGATGGCGGCTCTTGCCTCATACCCGGAAACAATCTCTATTCTTGTTGAGTCTTATAACAAGATCGAAAGACAGGAAATGAAACTGACGGATATTATCTCAGGTTTCTTTGATCCGACTGCGCCAGACAACATCCCTACTCCTGCTGAAATTGCAGCTGCAAATGCAAATAAAGCAGCGGGCAATACGAAAGATGACGAAGAAGAAGTCGATACTGGTATTGATTTAGAAGAAGCGCATGAGCGTTTCACTTTACTCGAAAAATCACATCAAAAACATATTGCATCACTGAAAAAATATGGTCATGACGATCCTAAAACAGGATCCATATTAGAATCAATTTTGACACAAATCTCTGAATTAAAACTTACACCGAAAATGACCGCCGTTATTCAGCTCAATATGCGCGGCTTGATTACCCGTATTCGTTCTCAGGAAAAAATTATTTTAGATGTTTGTGTTGAACAGGCCCGCATGCCTCGTAAACAATTCATTACGACTTTCCCGGATAGTGAGACCGATCTTAAATGGTTGGATCAACACATCGCAGCGGGTGAAAGTTACTCTGAAGTATTAAAAGAGCATCACGACGAAGTGCTTAAAGCCCAAACCAAGTTGGTAAGAATTGGTGATGAAAGTGGTTTAAAAATTAAAGAAATCAAAGCCATCAATCGTAAAATGTCGATTGGTGAAGCGAAAGCACGTCGAGCCAAAAAAGACATGGTGGAAGCCAACTTACGTTTGGTTATCTCTATTGCGAAAAAATACACCAACCGCGGTTTGCAGTTCCTTGATCTTATCCAGGAAGGCAACATCGGCTTAATGAAAGCTGTAGATAAATTTGAATACCGTCGTGGTTACAAATTCTCTACCTATGCAACATGGTGGATTCGTCAGGCGATTACCCGTTCAATTGCTGATCAGGCGCGTACTATTCGTATCCCGGTACACATGATTGAAACGATTAATAAACTCAATCGTATATCTCGTCAAATGCTCCAGGAAATGGGACGTGAGCCTACTCCTGAAGAACTATCAGAACGTATGGAAATGCCGGAAGATAAAGTACGCAAGGTACTCAAGATTGCTAAAGAACCTATCTCAATGGAAACACCCATTGGTGATGATGAAGATTCACATCTTGGTGACTTCATTGAAGACTTCAACGTTGAGTCTCCTGTTGATTCTGCAACCGCAGGTGGCCTTGGTGAGACAGTACAGGGTATTCTAGAAGGCTTAACGGCTCGTGAAGCTAAAGTTTTACGTATGCGTTTTGGTATTGATATGAATACTGACCATACCCTGGAAGAAGTCGGTAAACAGTTTGATGTAACCCGTGAACGTATTCGCCAGATTGAAGCAAAGGCACTACGCAAATTACGTCACCCAAGTCGCTCAGACCATTTAAGAAGCTTTCTTGATATTGAATAAATTGAGAACAGTAGATCTAAAACATAAAAAAACCGGCTATTTGTCGGTTTTTTTATAACTTAGAATCTTAGTATGGTGTAGAATAGCCCCCGTTTTGGGCCTATAGCTCAGTTGGTTAGAGCAGGGGACTCATCAAATGGTGCGTTCATATCGAAAGATATGAAATGAACGGGATGAATTCAGGGAAACCTTAACAGTCATTTTATATGAGCTGATGGCAATCCTGAGCCAAGCTGAAAGTACACTTTCAGAAGGTGCAGAGACTACCTGAGAACTGGTTTTATATTTAAAACTAAGCGTTCTTAATAACAGGCTAGAGCGTCCCGCCCCCTAACAGACGGATTGATATTTGTGCTGAGGGAGATGAGATAGTCCACACTCGATAGAAATATCAAGATTATGTGAATCCCTTGGTCCTTGGTTCGAGTCCAAGTAGGCCCACCAAAATACCAAATAAAAAAGGGTTACAGTTGTAACCCTTTTTTATGGAACATTGTTCTGCATTTACCAAAACCAGATAACTCCCTTCAGTAAATTATTTATCCGTCAAATTCCTTCTGTTTGACGAGAACATAACTACCAGCTTAACAGTAAATATTTATTAATTTTTTTTGATAAAATATCGTTAATGATGCAGTGTAGGATAAAGAAAAATACAGTAGTATTAGAGACTTAGGATAAGCGTTGTAAAATTAAACGTTATCTGAAAATATATTTTCAATATAAACAACTCTAAAAATGGAAAATATTTGTGACATTACCTGTTCTTAATTTACCTTTATTAAGCTCTAAACGGCCTAAACCATATATTAAGCCTAAAAAGTTTCGCCAATGGCTAAATGGTCTACCTGTCGGTAACGTACAAAAATCATCTCAAATTGTATTACAACAACTTAAAATTCTGAATCAGTCACGCTATCCATATTCTGAACGTAGCCAGCTTCTTGATGCATTACGTCCAACGATTCGCCAGCTACTTCTATCATTAAAGCAGCCTCTGCACCAAGCCAAGCATCCACTGTCCGATGAAAATAATTTAATCGCCCAACTTATTCAGGATTTATTGAGTGAGATAGCTCATGGTTATAAACTCATTGCCAGCGAGTTGATGGAAAAAAATTCACGAAAAGAAAATGATGATCTTTTATTACGAGAATCTATTTACTTAAGCATTCAATATCTTGCT
>JAUVGM010000218.1 GCA_030593785.1 Gammaproteobacteria bacterium
GATATTTGGGTAGTAAGCCGTAACCCGTTTATTCAGGATGATTTGCTGGAAAATAATAAACGGCTTAATTTACTTTTAAAAGCATTACACCACCGCCTGGATCAAATTGAATCGCGGGCAAATGGAACACAATCGAATAGCAATGCCAATCAACAGGCTCTGGAATTAGCCGCTTTAACGCGCAGTGCGATTCATCGTTTTGAGGACTGGTTTCCTAAGCAAAATGAGCTGCGTAAAAAAACACTTAAGCGCCTTAAAAAAATCACTCGTACCGATAATATTTGTTTTGATGGCTTAGCACGTGTTTCACATGTAACGGATGCCTCGGATTGGCGGGTGGAATACCCGGTTGTGGTGATTAATCCGGATTCTGAACGTGAAATTCATGACATTGTTGAAGCATGCCGTGAGCTTGGACTTGCCATTATTCCGCGTGGTGGAGGTACAGGTTATACCGGCGGTGCAGTGCCATTAACCAAAAACTGTGCAGTCATCAATACTGAAAAACTCGATGCCTTGGGTGAAGTCGTATTAAGACAACTTCCGGGTGTAGAGAAAGCCGTGCCTACAATTCATTGTGAAGTGGGTGTAGTGACACGCCGTGTTTCAGAAAGAGCCGAAGCCTCGGGTTATGTTTTTGCAGTCGATCCTACTTCTCAAGATGCGTCCTGTATTGGTGGCAACATCGCCATGAATGCGGGCGGCAAAAAGGCTGTATTGTGGGGAACAACACTCGATAACCTTGTTTCATGGCGCATGGTCATGCCAGACAACTCATGGTTAGAAATTGAACGCCTTAATCATAATTTAGGCAAAATTCATGAGGTTGATTTAGCCGAATTTCGTTTAACCCGTTATGACAGCAATGGTGTTACAGAGGTTGGTGATGCCGAAATCCTTAAAATTCCGGGTGAGCAATTACGCAAACAAGGCCTCGGTAAAGATGTCACCAATAAGTTTTTGGGTGGTTTACCGGGCATACAAAAAGAAGGCTGTGATGGCATCATTACTTCGGCTGTATTCGCTCTTCATGTCATGCCAAAATTTATTCGCACCGTGTGTTTAGAATTCTTTGCGGCTGACTTGCACAAAGCGGTACCCGCGATTACAGAAACAAAAGACTACCTTGATAATCTGGCCGGCATTCAGCTTGCCGGTATGGAGCATTTGGACGAGCGTTATGTAAAAGCCGTCGATTACACCACCAAAGCACCAAGGCGAGACTTACCTAAAATGGTTTTGCTTGTTGATATAGCCGGTGATGAAGAACAGGTAGTTGCTTCAGCCGCTTCCGAAGTAGTGCGAATGGCTAATGCGCGTGAAGCCGAAGGTTTTATTGCGGTAAGTAGCGAGGCACGTAAACAATTCTGGTCGGATCGTTCTCGTACCGCTGCGATTGCAGCACATACCAATGCCTTTAAAATTAATGAAGATGTTGTGATTCCATTACCTCGTTTATCTGAATATAACGATGGCATTGAACGGATTAACATTGAGCTATCAACAAAGAATAAGTTGGCAATGATCGAAGAAGTTCAGGCATATTTGAAAACGGATATGCCTGAATTACATATGATGGTTGCGGGTCAGGTACCAGACTATAAAGAAAGTGAAGAACGCATTGCTATTATAGATGCAAAGAAAAAAGCGGCTTTGTCCCATTTACAGCAGACTTATGATTGCTGGAAAATTGTTTTAGAAAAAATCGATGATTTAGCAGTAGACCATCTGGATTTATTAAATGAAGAAACACAGTCAAAAATAAAAGATGGCGATACTTTATTTCAATTATTACAACGCCGTGAATTACGTATTTCATATCAACGTTATATTGAAAAGCCCTTAAAAGAAATTTTTGCCGGACATGATTTAGAAGGCGTGCGTAATAAGTTAGACCAGATTCACAGTGATATTCGTTCAAGCCGTTTATTTGTCGCGACACATATGCATGCAGGTGATGGCAACGTACATACCAACATACCTGTTAACTCAAATGATTATATAATGATGCATGAAGCGGAAAAAGTCGTTGAACGCATCATGGCATTAGCTGAAGATCTTGGTGGAGTAATATCAGGTGAACACGGTATTGGTATCACCAAAATGCAATTTTTATCGGACGAGATAAAGATTGAGTTTGCCGACTATAAAAAAGAAGTCGATCCGGATAATTTATTTAACCCGGGTAAACTTGTTTCAAATTCAGGTCTGGATGATGCTTACACACCTTCACTACGTTTAGTAGAACAGGAAGCTCTCATTCTTGAAGCCAGCGAACTGGGTGAACTCAACACAATGGTTAAAGATTGTTTGCGTTGTGGTAAATGTAAACCGGAATGTAATACCCACATTCCACGCGCTAACATGTTGTACTCGCCGCGTAATAAGATCCTCGCTTCCGGTTTAATTATTGAAGCCTTCCTGTATGAAGAACAAACTCGTCGAGGTGTTTCGTTACGTCATTTTGATGAAATGAATGATATTGCAGATCATTGTACGGTCTGTCATAAGTGTTTGTCTCCTTGCCCCGTGAACATTGATTTTGGTGATGTCTCTATAACGATGCGAACCATATTAAAAAATAAGGGCGAAAAACGCTTTAATATAGGCAGTTGGTTGTCTATGCAGTTTTTGAACATAACAGATCCTCGTAGCATAAAAATTATGCGCAAAGGTATGATTGAATGGGGCTATCGTGCACAACGTTTTGCCTCGGCATGGGCTCGACGATTACGTATTACAAAAGAACAACAACCTGCGGCAACAACAGGGATTACTCGTGCTAGTCAGCAAGTGGTTCACTTCATGCGTAAACCGATGCCCGCCAAAATACCTAAACAAACTTCGCGCGCGTTACTCAATATTGAGGATGATAAAGTTATTCCGATACTGCGTGATCCAGCTAAAATTACCGATGAGTCTGAAGCTGTATTTTATTTTCCGGGATGTGGTTCAGAGAGATTGTTTAGTGATGTAGGTACTGCAACATTAGCCATGTTATATGAAGCGGGTGTGCAAACAGTATTACCTCCAGGGTATTTATGTTGTGGTTATCCGCAACGTGCAGGAGGTGATGCCGTAAAAGGACAAGAGATAGCAGTTGATAACCAGGTTCTATTTCACCGTGTTGCCAATACCTTGAATTACATGGATATTAAAACCGTTATTGTATCTTGTGGCACATGTATGGATCAGTTGCTGCAATATCAGTTTGATAAAATTTTCCCCGGCTGTCGCTTACTGGATATCCATGAGTACTTAATGGAAAAAGGTGTTCGTACTGAGTCAAAAGAAGACATGCAGTACATGTATCATGACCCTTGCCATACCCCGATGAAAAAACATAATCCTATTCGTGTATCGGAGACACTGCTTGGGCAAGATGTGTTACTGGCAGATCGTTGTTGTGGTGAAGCGGGTACCTTATCCGTTAGCCGCCCAGACATATCTACTCAAATTCGTTTTCGAAAACAAGAAGAGTTACAAAAAGGTATTAGTCAGTTAACAGGTGACATTAAAGTTAAAGACAAGAAAGTAAAACTTTTAACATCTTGTCCTGCTTGTCAGCAAGGTTTGTCACGCTATGAAAATGATACAGGTTTAGAAACAGAATATATTGTTATTGAACTCGCTAACCGCATATTGGGTGAGAAGTGGGAAAAAGAATTTATTGAAAAAGTGAAAAAAGGTGGAATTGAAAGAGTGTTGCTTTAATATTTTGTTGGTTCCGTCATTCACGCCCTAAGCAACGCGAAGAAGTACTGAATGAAACGCGCAGCGGTTCTACAGTGCTTCCTTGAACCCATCTACATAATTTAATCGGATACGATGTAGGTTGGCTCAAACGTAGTGGAGCCAACACTGTGCATTGTTGGTTCCGTCACGTTGTTCCTTGAACCAACCTACCTTAAAGTTGTAGGTTGGTTCAAGCGTAGCGGATCCAACGTTGTGCTTTATGTGATTGTTTTCACACCATCCTGTGTACCAAGCAATAATACGGTTGCCGGTTTAATTGCAAACAAGCCATTAGTTACCACACCGGTAATATTATTCAAAATTTGTTCTATTTTGGTTGGTTCCATAATATCAAGATTATGCACATCGAGAATGATGTTGCCATTATCAGTTGTGAAGCCTTCACGTAAAACAGGTTCACCGCCAATTTGTTTAATTATTTCTCGAGCAACTAAACTTCGTGCCATTGGAATAACTTCAATCGGTAATGGGAACTTACCCATCACATCAACCAATTTGCTTTCATCAGCAATGCAAACGAATTTTTTACTTGCTGCTGCAACAATCTTTTCACGCGTTAATGCGCCACCGCCACCTTTCACGAGGTGTAAAAATTTATTTGCTTCATCTGCACCATCAACATAAACAGCGATTTCAGAAACAGAATTAAGATCAAACACCTCGATACCGTGTCCTTTTAGACGTTCTGCACTGGCTTCTGAGCTTGCTACAGTGCCTTCAATTTTATGTTTGATTTTTGCGAGTTCATCAATAAAGAAGTTCGCGGTTGATCCTGTTCCAACACCAACAATACTGCCTGCTTCAACATATTCGATGGCAGCTTTGGCTACTGCTTCTTTCATTTCATCTTGTGTCATTTCTTTCTC
>JAUVGM010000013.1 GCA_030593785.1 Gammaproteobacteria bacterium
ACACAATAGTATTAAAAGCAGATCTTACTCAAAATTCACACAAACTATAATTCACAAAACAATACTTGGATGTTCTTCCCGAAAAAACGTCTGACCCACTAATCGAAAGCATTCAGACTTTTAGCTGGAACAAAATTAAAAAACACCCTGTTGGCAATGTCTTTACTATCCTTGCTGGTGGAGATGCATCAGCCATGCTCTATTCAAATCACCTGGAATAAACGACAAAAATTTCCCTTTCAAAATAAAACAGCGTAACCATTAAATAGTTTTTTTGATTTATATATTAGAAAATAAAAATTAGCGTTAGAAAAAGAACTACTCCAGCAATAGCGGGCATAAAACTCACCAACAGTTTTTGTCTTTCTGCTTTTCGTGCGGCGTCCTGAAATTCCTTTAACATAATCCATATCCTTTTTTTACAGACAACCGAACTGTATGTGATTTATATTTTGTATTTATATAATAATTATTCAATACAGAATGTAAACTGGAACACACTTTAAATTTATCCTAAAACATTAAATTCGATGCCACAATTTTATTAATTATTAATGCATAAAATGAAGATAATAATAGTTATATAAAGTGTGTGAATGTACAATTCAATCTTTAGAGCTTTTTACTTTACCTTATAAGAACACACCTATTTTTTGCAAAATTTAAATCATGTTTAATTTTACTGAGCTACCCCCATTATCCCTATATATACACTTTCCCTGGTGTGTACAAAAATGTCCATACTGTGATTTCAATTCTCATGAATTAAAAACATCGCTCGACGAAAAAAAATATATTAATTCGTTGATAGCTGACCTCGAACAAGAACTTCCTTTATTCTGGGGAAGAAGTATCAGCAGTATTTTTATGGGCGGTGGCACACCCAGTTTATTTAGCCCGGAAAGTATAGATGACCTTCTCTCTGCTTTACGTGCTCGGCTCACTTTTGCGCCAGATATTGAAATCACCATGGAAGCTAATCCCGGAACGATGGAACTTGGAAAGTTTAAAGAATTTAGTCACGCAGGTATTAATCGATTATCCATCGGCATTCAAAGTTTTAGTGATTCCAAGCTTACAAGCCTTGGTAGAATTCATGGTCGAAAAGAAGCGATACGTGCGGCTGAACTTGCGCATGATGCCGATTTTAATAGTTTTAATTTAGATCTTATGTACGGCTTACCCTTTCAAACACTTGAGCAAGCAATTGAAGATATTGAAACCGCCATAGCTTTAGAACCAAAACATCTTTCACATTACCAGCTGACTATTGAACCAAACACATTATTTCATCATAAACCGCCGACCACACCTGACGATGATCAATTATGGGACATACAGTTGGCTTGCCAAACAATTCTGGCAAAAAATGGCTATAAACAATATGAAATTTCCGCTTATGCAAAAGACAATTTTCAAGCACAACATAATTTAAACTACTGGCAATTTGGTGACTACCTTGGCATTGGTGCAGGGGCGCATGGAAAACTGACAAATGCGCCTGAACAAAAAATCACTCGAAGCTGGAAAGTAAAACAACCCCAGGAATATTTAGACAATGCAGCTACGGAAAAAAGAATTTCCGGAGAAAAAACATTAGCGCGTGATGATGCAAGTTTTGAGTTCATGATGAATGTTTTACGTTTAAATAACGGCTTTGAAACGGAGCTGTTTCAACGACATGTTGGCTTACCTATTACAGTAATTGAAAAAGCATTAAAACAAGCTGAAGAAAAAAACTGGATTAGTTGGGATTTAAAACGAATTAGGCCAACGGACACAGGGCGTCAGTATTTAAATAATTTACTTGAACTTTTTATGCCTGATGGTGATTAATAATGGTTTACAATAACGATAGCTACAAACCTGTTTCTTGTGATCTTCATAGCCAATATGAACTGGCGATTATGCATAAAAACAAACTACAATTAAGCTGGTTATCTAACGGCGAAACTATCTCTGAATCAAATATTTCACCTTTAGATATTCAAGCGAAAAACAAAGCGGAATACTTAATTGCGGTTACCACCACAAACAAAAATCTTCGTATACGACTTGACCATATTATAGAAATGCGTATTCTGAGTTAGTATGAACAATCGCACCCATTGCAGTGAAATTTATTCTTATCGCACCAAAGATGACTCTGAAATCAGAGAGTTGATGCACCCTAAATATCACGGCAATCAAAACCAAAGCCTTGCCGAAGCAATTATCAGTCCCGGGCAAACCACTCATAAACATCAGCATGATGTTTCTGAAGAGCTTTATCATATTACCCAGGGACAAGGATTAATGTTTTTAGGTGAAGATCAATTTGAAGTTAGCGTTGGTGACACCTTATGTATTAAACCCGGCACGCCGCATCATATTAAAAATACCGGAACCACTCCACTGCATATACTTTGTATGTGCTCACCACCTTATAGTCACGAAGATACCGTTTTACTTAATGACAAATAACTAAAGGCGGGTATTTCTATGCGCATTGGAATTGATCTTGGCGGTACAAAAATTGAAGGCATCGCACTTGATGATACTGGCGAAGAGCTCACACGTAAACGTGTCGATGCGCCGCAAGGTAATTATCAAAATACGTTAAATGCTATCGTTAATCTTATTTCTGATATTGAATCATCAACAAAAAATAAAGGCAGTATCGGCATTGGTATACCGGGTACTATTTCACCTCAAACCGGTTTAGTTAAAAACGCTAATTCAACCTGGCTAATTGGCCAACCACTACAAATTGATCTTGAAACGTTACTTAAACGAACCATACGCATTGAAAATGATGCCAATTGTTTTATTGTTTCTGAAGCGACTGATGGCGCAGCTAAAGATGCAGAAATAGCATTTGGTGTCATTATTGGAACCGGCACTGGTGGAGGTATTTATATTCGCGGCCAATCCATTATCGGGGCCAATGCGATTGCAGGTGAATGGGGCCACAACCCTCTACCCTGGCCAAATCCAGATGAATTGCCCGGAAGAGAATGCTATTGCGGTAAAAATGGCTGCATAGAAACGTGGTTAAGTGGTCCGGGGTTTGTTAAAGATCATCATTCAATAAATAAATTAATTTCACCTACAAGCGCTAGAGAAATTGTTTTACAGGCAGAAGAAGGCAATGAATATGCACAAGCTTCTCTGCATCGTTATACAGAACGGTTAGCAAAAAGTCTGGCAAGTATTATTAACGTGCTCGATCCTGATGTCATTGTATTAGGTGGTGGCATGTCCAATATTGCACAACTCTACACAGAAGTTCAGGCAAGATGGAGTAATTATGTTTTTTCTGATCATGTAGTAACTAAACTTGTCCCTCCAAAACATGGTGATTCCAGTGGCGTACGAGGAGCAGCATGGTTGTGGCCGCAAACATAAAATTCAACTAAGCCAACAGGATATAATCATCTATTATATTATGTAACTTAATATCGCTACTGTCCCGTTAACTTCATCATTCACAAAGCTTTTTGCTAATAAGCCAATAGGTTATTCCTAACGCCAAAACAACAACACCCGTTGCTAATACAAACATGGGAGTAATTTTTTCAAAGTCAAAGATTATCACTTTACGTGAGATGGCCATTAGCGCAGTCGCGACAACTAACCTGACTGGAATAACGTCTGTTTTAAGGTAGAGTGTAATATTAATAAATATTTCTATAGCGATTAATACAGCCAGGAAAGCACCAAATGTTGCCAGGATATCGCTAATACTTAAAAGGAAAAAAGGGGGCTCCATAAGACGCAGATACAAAACATAAATAACATCACCGATACCCCAAACAATAACGGCAACCATTAATACCGCCAGCACTTTTACTGCTACACGTATAATCTTGTGAAGAAAGCCCATAAAGGCATCTTCTGAATTATTTGCAAGTTCATGGCCGGGTTCACCAAAAAGGTTTTTTTCGTTATTGTTATCCATAGTTGCTCCTACCTGGTCTCATAATCGACGTGCTTTAAATAATTAGCTATTTGTTGAACTAGACGCAAAATATTTTTTCGCCCAGAACCCATCATATACCTTTTATTTGAAATCGTTAACGAGTCTCTCTCGAATATTGTATACCAGCAAATACTTAGGTCATAATTAGCCCATGATCCCTACTGAATTTTTTTCCGTTTCATTATTAAGCTTTGCCCTCATTGCCCTGGCAGAAATCGGTGACAAGAGCCAGCTGGTGTGTATGACTCTAGCGGCTCGCCATCGTCATTGGCCTGTAATACTGGGAGCAAGCACCGCATTTATTGTACTCAACACCCTGGCTGTTTTATTTGGTGCGACCGTAGCCACCTGGGTGCCAGAACAATTGATGTCTGGCATAGTTGCCGTGCTATTCGCTGCTTTTGGTATTCATACTTTGCTCAATCAGGATGATGATGAGTCCGATGATGTAATAGAAAAGCCCAGCCATAGTATTTTTTTTACTACTGTATTGTTAATTCTGGTGGCCGAGTTTGGTGACAAAACACAGATTGCAGTAGCAGGATTAGCAAGTAATATGGCACCTTTATCTGTATGGCTGGGCGCTACAGTGGCATTGGTTATGATCTCGGCACTCGGAGTTTGGGTTGGACGTACAGTGCTACAACGCCTGCCACTTTTCTGGCTGCACCGCATAAGTGGTAGCGTCTTTATACTGTTCGCCTTTTTAGCTGCGTGGAAAGCATTAATCTATGATTAACCTGGCTAGGCAAGAATCACATCTTAACTTATAGTACTATTGGGTATTTATATAACGTGAGATCACGTACGGGCTGAGGAAAGATAATCCGTGGATTTTGAATGGGTTGCAATTGCACTTGGTGATGTTAGCTGGATTTCCCTGGCTTTTATTCTAGGTTACCTGGCAAGATACATTAACCTGCCACCGCTGGTTGGTTTTCTGGCAACAGGTTTTGTGCTTAATTATTTAGGCATTACCAGTGGCGAGACATTACAAAAACTTGCTGACCTGGGTATCACACTCCTCTTATTCACTGTCGGTCTAAAATTAAATTTAAAAGTATTAATACGCCCTCAGGTATGGTCGGTGACGGTACTACATATATCGGTCATCATCGTTACCTTCGGAGCACTTATTTTTGCTTTAGCATTAATGAGTGTCTCTCTCTTCTCTGAATTAGATTTAAAAATATCATTAATGCTTGCTTTTGCCTTGAGCTTTTCCAGTACCGTCTTTGTTGTAAAGTCTCTTGAAGAAAAAGGCGAAATGAGATCGCTACATGGACGGATTGCAATTGGTATTTTAGTAATGCAGGATCTTGCTGCCGTTATTTTTCTCGCCGCTTCTACCGGTAAAATACCCTCGCTCTGGGCGTTACTGCTGTTTCTATTGATTCCGTTACGCCCTTTGTTTCACCATTTTTTGCAAAAAACAGGGCATGGCGAACTGTTGATTCTATATGGACTGGTGCTGGCTCTGGGTGGAGCTGAACTGTTTGAACTGGCTGGTGTAAAAGGTGATCTGGGTGCACTCATCATGGGTGTATTGATCTCAACTCACTCCAAAGCTAACGAAATGTCTAAGTCAATGTTGGGACTCAAAGATCTGTTTCTGGTGGGCTTCTTCCTGTCCATAGGTATGTCAGGTCATTTTTCACCGCAAGTGCTGATCATTGGCCTGCTAATGGTACCTTTTGTATTCTTTAAATCTACACTCATGTTTTTCCTGATGACCCGTTTCAAACTACGTGCGCGAACATCTCTGTTGGCAACGTTAAACCTGACAAACTACAGTGAGTTTGGCCTTATCGTAGCTGCAATTGGTGTATCAAATGGTTGGATGAGTGCCGAATGGTTAGTGGTTATTGCAATTGCACTCTCCATATCATTTATTGTTGCTGCTCCACTCAATAATATAGATGACAAAATTTATAGCCAATTCAAATCATTCTGGATGAAGTTTCAACGTAAAGAGAGACTTGAAGATGATACCTTGCTCGACACACACGGCTCTACTATTGCCATCTTTGGTATGGGGCGAGTCGGCACAGGTGCTTATGACAAAATGCGTGAACGTCATGGTGACACGGTCGTTGGTATTGATTTTGATAATTACCGTGTAAACGAGCACCAGTCTAAAGGGCGAAAAGTGTTACACGGTGATCCCAGCGATGCTGATTTTTGGGAAAAAATAGCACAAGATCATAGTATAAAATTGGTTATGTTGGCCTTACCAAATCTTCAAGCCAATTTAGATGCTCTGGAACAATTGCAAAGAATATCTTTTTCCGGATTTATTGCTGCAACCGCAAGATTTCCAGATGAAGTGCAGTTATTAAGGCAGTCTGGAGCAACAGCTGTGTTTAACATCTACACTGAAGCAGGTGCAGGGTTTGCAAATCACGTGGAACTTAATAATTCAATCTTTTCAGAGATGACTTAATGATAAAAAAGACTAAAAAAGAATATATCGCACCATAGAAAAAAGCATTTGATAAAATATTGAGCCCGCTTGATGAATTTATTCATCGTCAAACTACCAGTGGTGTTTTACTTATGCTGTGTGCTGTCGCGGCACTTTATATTGCAAATAGTCAGTGGAGTACTGCTTACCATCACATATTAGAATTACCATTGGCTTTCCGGGATTTGAATTATCAACGTCTCTGCATCATTGCTTGCGAGCCTTTCAGGTTTTATTTGGTTGTATTTTACTTCAAAGAAACTTTAAAGCGCACTACAGGAAATTTTATATACGCTATATTTAGAGTAGAGCTAAATATAAAAGACCGGAATATCATTAAATATTCTGACCCTATAATTAAATGTCAACTTTCGGCTGCGAGTAGCTGCCGTTCTTCAAATAAGATATATCATCTCTGGCAAACTTCAAAAACAGACATTCAACGACTAACATCAGCGGTAAAATAAAGCGTAATGAGGAACGAACGAACTTTATTTTATCCGGCTGCATGTTTTTGTTAGGCTATTTCACCTTATTCCTCCACATTACATGACATGAAACGCATGAATTCAATAATTCGTGTGATGCTTTACTAGCCTCAATCCAATCTTCCTTTTTTGCTGCTTCAACCATAGCTTCTGTATGTATATCAAGAATTTTATCAAACGCAAGAAGACTCTGTTTAAAACCTTTTTGATCTTCCTTTTTCATGATACTCCATGGTTTATGATTCGGAGCAGGATGAGTCAATATAAAATTTGCTCCCACTTCAACCATCTGCTTGTTTTCTCGCAGGATTCCTTCATGCATCATGCTAGTACTTCTCCCCATAACTTCCATTAGCTGCCGATATGTCATATCTGCCTTTTTCATAGAGGCAACAAGCTGTTCTGCTGTTTTCGTTTCTGCGTAGCTGCTGGAAATAATCATGCTCACCAACATTATGCTTAAAATAATATTTCTTTTCATAGTAGCTCTCCTATCTTGTTCAATTGTAAGTTGTTTGTTGTCTATAGCCTATCAACGTTTTAATTAAATGGTGCCGCTTTGCGGCGTAACCTTCCCCCGATAAATGACAGTCTTACAACTTAATCCCGAAGCGACTCAAAACTGATATCATTAACCAATAACTCAATATAGTTACAAATATAGAAATTGAAATACTTAAATAAAAATTAATGTTCTGCTTAAGTAATATTGGTAGCGAAACAAATAATGTTAACGATGGTAAAACAAGCCAAAAAACACTCGCTGATAACGCACTCACTTTCAAAATATCTTTTGTGTCTACATAAAGCCATATCATTGCAAGTACTGAAACAAGCGGTACAGAAGCCAGAATTGCACCAACGAAAGTGCTTCGTTTAGATATTTCAGATATGGCCACAATTAATATTGTAGTAATTATAATTTTTAGTGTGTAATAAGCCATAGTTCCTAACCTTATAATATATGCCCCACACCTACCATGAATGCAATCTCAAGATAAATATGAGGCAATACCATCTATCTAAATTGATTTATTTGCCCGTATAGTTGGCAGCAATATAATCACCACTCAAAGTTAAAAAGACATACAGTTTGCGTTTTTTAGCATCAGTTACTTTTTCATTAATAAAGCTGACAACCCATTCTTGCTTGCTATTAAATGTTTTTTTCTCTGATGTGCTTACCGTAGTCGATGCCCAACTCTTATCCAGTGTTTTTTGCTTGATAAAACTTGCAATAATTTTTGTTGCTATCGCATTTGCAGCTTTTTGATTTACGGGTGAATGTGAATACCCATGCCCGTGGTTATGACCTCCTCCGGCAACAGCCATCATTGAAAATAGAGTTAATGTAAAGCCAAGTAATAGTGCTTTAAATTTCATAATGTAAATCTCCTAAAGTGAAACATATATTAGTATTCAGTTTGACAAGGGTCATCATAATGAACAATTAATCATGTGAGTGGCCATGCCCATTTTCTTGTATGTTTTCTTCTTTATCACTGCAACCTGTTATTACAATACTGGATAAAAAACCAAAAAAAATAGTAAACATCAATGTCTTGAACTTCATAATATAAACCTCTTAAATTAAAATATTGAATCGTGTTGTTTAGAGCTACTTTTTTGCTCTGAATCGGATTTTTGTTTCTTTAATAAATCCAGGCGCTGATAATCACCACTAACCTTCAAAATAACATCAACAGCAGATGGGCTATTGTTTTTCCAATACCAACCGTGAGTACCTTCAAATGATGTTGTTAAAGTACCGCTAGATTTGCTTTTGGTATTTTTTTCAAAACTTTTAAAATATCCTGTTTTATCGCTTTTTGGTTCACCATGGAAATCATAAAACAGTTTTGCTCCATTAGTTGTCCATGAGTATTCAAACGTAGTGTCTTTTGGAAAAAGTAATTTATACTCTTTATCACCTCGGGCTGGAATGGTTACCGTAATAACATCTTTCCAGTCAGTTCGAATAGCAACTTCAGATTTTTGTATTGCTTGAGTCGGTTCTGCTTTGCTTACGAACTCTTCTGCATTAGCAGAATGCTCATAACCATGCATTTGCATTAGGAAGAGATATCCACCCGCAATAATTAAAAAACTATTCGCAGCTTTACTGAAACTCTTAAAAGCATGGCTTTTTCGAAAGGCTGCAATAAGCAGTAACATCACAGCTAATGCAGATACTTGTCCAAGTTCGATACCAACATTAAATGAGATAATATTCATTAACAAATTATCTTCACTTAGTGGAAGTTGTTGTAACCGCGTTGACAATCCAAGTCCGTGTATTAAACCTAAACCAAAAATCATGGACATCATATTAGGTGCTTTCACGTTTAGATATTTTTTAAAACCGTTCAAATTAGTAAAAGCGATATAGCAGACGCTCAATGCAATCACTGCATCAATCAAAAAATAATTAACTTGAATAGCATTAAAAGTTGCATAGATAAGAGTAATACTATGCCCTACAGTAAAGGCTGTAATGTATTTAACAATATCTTTGAACCGTGTCAGAAAAAAGATAATGCCAAAGATAAAGGCTAAATGGTCATAGCCAGATAGCATATGAGTAGCGCCAATCCATATATAGCGCAGATTTCCACCCTCTATAATCGTTTGTTTTTCTGCTTCTGACATGCCATGCCCAAAAGCTTGACTTGCTACAAGCATTGTTAAGATCACGATCAACCATCGTGACTCTTTAAAAGTAGATAACATAATTACCTCAATAAATAGTTTGATTATGACGAATGATCTCGCCAATAAATTTGATAAAATTAATGGAGATTATGCGATCTTAGGAGGGGCACGAAGGTGTATCGTGGAGTAATCAATATATCGTAGTTCGGAGTTATTTAATTCTGTTGGTAAAATACTACTTTGAAGTGGAATATAACCTGAAAGGAATGAATCTGAAGTTAATGCAATAGCGTGATCATCAATTTGATTACTACTTTTTGTATTACCCTGGTGATCAATTTCTACAATGTTTACATAGTGGTTATCTATCTGATGAGTGGAACTACTGGAGTTGTCACCTTGTGTAATTGATTGGTGTGCATGAGCTTTAACATCATGCATATAATGACTTCCATCATGGTCGTGATGTTCTTCTAAATGAATATGGACCGTTGTCCATTGCATAGAAAGAACGGCAGAGACTAAGACAATAAGCATTGTCATATTAAGTCTGAACCTGAACATGTTGATAAAATTATTCATCCTGATAAAAAGTATATCTAATCACTTAGATTAAAACTAGGATATTTCATACAATATTGTAAATTTATCGGCCTTTTAAAAGCTTCTTTGAGTATCCACCTTTAATCTGAACCTATGTATTGGATCGTTAGTTAACCACCATTCTAAGCAACCTTAATTCGAACGACATTCATAATATCAAAATCCAATCCTGCAACCACTTCTACCGTTGGATAATAGGTAATATTTACTCTCGCACCTTTAAGATTTTTATACTGTTGTTTTCTTTTAAACTTAAATGGCACTTCACAATCTTCAATCATAACGGTATTTAAAATCCATTCATCTTTATCGCGTTGCACATGAGAAATAACTCTTACTGCTTCAGAATGCGTAAGCTCCTGATGTTTTTTGATTAACTTGGTCGGATCAGATTGTTTTATTGTTTTCATTTTTTATAGCTTTTATTTGTTACTTAGAGAATACACGACGTAATAATTCAGTGGTTCTTTTTGCGGGATCTTTACGTATAGCGGTTTCTTCTTTTGCTAAATAATAAAACATACCGTTGATACCTTTGTTCATGACATAACCGGTTAAATCACTGTTTACTTTTGGAACAAATGGAATGGAGTGATATTGTTTTAGAGCATGTTTATACGATTTAACCAAATCAACTTCAGCTAATGATTGTTCAATGACAGGTTTCATCATTCGTTTTAAAGCGGGTGTCATCTTTTTTTTAAAATATTGTGTTGCAGCATCAGGCTTGCCATTGTATATAGATTTAACATCTTGCCAGCGCATATCTTTAATCGCACTTATGAATAACTTTTTCGCTTTGGGTGCAGCAAGTTCTGCAGCACGATTCATTTTTACTTCAAGCTCTTTTGTATAACGACCTAAGCCTAGTTTATTTAATGTTTGATGCACCTTTTGTAAATCTTTAGGTAAGGCAATATGTATTGCTTTGTCCTTTAGGTAACCGTTTCTTTTGCCTACTTGTGACACCACACGTTCTGCGCCGATACTTAAGGCTTCTTTTAGACCCGCGGCTATGTCTTGCTCAGTTAATGATTTTTTATTTAAACCATTTAATAATGCCGAACCTGAATCAAACCATTGCCTTTGTTGCTTATCGCTAATTGCACAGGCATTTAAAAAAAGAGTAAATAAAACAAGAACAATAACTCGATAAGAATTTTTTAAATTTTTCATATTAACTGACCTTTTTAAAAATCAAATCCCACACCCCGTGACCTAAACGTTGGCCGCGTTGTTCAAACTTGGTTAATGGACGGTACTCAGGTCGAGGTAAGAACTGATCTTTACCTGCCGTATTTTCAAAACCTTCTGATTCACTCATTACCCGCATCATGTGTTTTGCGTAGTCTTCCCAGTCCGTGGCCATGTGAAACACGCCGCCTACTTTAAGTTTTTTTCTTAACAGTTGAACAAATTCATTTTGTACGATGCGCCGTTTATGATGACGTGTTTTATGCCAGGGATCGGCAAAAAATAAATACACCGCATCAAGTGATGCATCTGTAATCATTTTATTAAGAACATCAACCGCATCATCATTAATAACACGTATGTTCGTTAAACCACGCTCTTCAATTTGTAATAACAAATTACCAACACCGGGGCTATGCACCTCAACACCAATATAATTTTTCTCCGGATTGTTCGCTGCCATATCGGCCAGTGAAGTACCGTTGCCAAAACCAATTTCTAGTATTGTAGATGCTGAACGTTGAAAAATGTCAGTCAAATTTAAGGCTTTATCCTGAAGAGATAATCCATAGAGCGGAAAAAATTGATCAAGCGCACGCTGCTGCCCAACCGTTAAACGACCTTGTCGTTTAACAAATGAACGGATACGTCGAAGGAATGGGGTTTCTTCAGACATAACTAAATGGATCTTTAAAGATTCATTAAATTAAAAAAATGTACCATCGACCGGTGACGATGCACTGGCATAGCGTTTACGGGGCATCCGTCCTGCAAGGTACGCTTCACGTCCTGCATCAATGGCTTTTTTCATTGCTGATGCCATGAGCACAGGATTTTTAGCTGCGGCGATGGCTGAGTTCATTAATACACCATCACACCCCAGTTCCATAGCAAAGGCAGCATCAGATGCAGTACCAACGCCAGCATCAATGAGCACAGGAACCTTTAACTCTTCAATAATAAAGCGAATAGCATATGGATTTTGAATGCCTAGACCCGAGCCAATAGGCGAAGCTAAAGGCATAACCGCAACACAACCCATGGCTTCTAATTCTTTTGCTATAACCAAATCATCTGTGGTGTAGACCATGACATCAAAATCTTCTTTGATTAAAATTTCAGCGGCTTTTAATGTTTGTATCACGTCAGGATAGAGCGTTTTTTCATCAGCTAAAACTTCAAGTTTCACCAAATTATGTCCATCTAATAATTCACGCGCTAAACGACAGGTACGCACTGCATCATCAGCCGTGTAGCAGCCTGCCGTATTCGGTAAAATGGTGTATTTTTCAGGTGGTATGGCATCCAGCAAATTGGGTTCACCTGGCTTTTGTCCAATATTACTGCGACGCACTGCAACGGTGACAATTTCTGCACCACTCGCTTCCGTTGCCAATCGAGTTTCTTCGTTGTCTTTGTACTTCCCTGAGCCCACTAATAAACGTGATGAATATGTCTTGCCCGCAATAACTAAAGGTGTGTCTTGAATTGTGTCTGTCATTCTTTTTTCCAATATATACTTAATTTAAACTTTAAAATTACTGTCGTTCCTTCTCGCAATGACGGGCTAATTTAGCCACCACCCACGGCATGGACAATTTCGACTTTGTCGCCCGCTTTAAACGTGTGATCAGCATATGTACTGCGAGGCACAATCTCCAGATTCACCTCCATCGCAATACGTTTGCCCGTAATGTCCATATCATCTACTAACTGTGCAGCAGTCAGTCCATCTGCGACATCTCTCTGTTCACCATTTACAATAATTTGCATACTTGAGCCTAAAAACGGGTCGATGCCATTGGGGATTTGATATATCCTCAGACGCATCATAAATTAACAAAAATAAAAAATACTATGCGAATTCTACCACAGCTTATTCCTTGCAATACAGCCGGCACGCTCGACAGACTCTTTCGTATACGCTGCCTCACTTCACCCGATCGAATGGCATATCGCTACTTTGATCGTGAGACAAAAACCTGGCCAGAAGTCACCTGGAAGGAAATGGCAGATCTCACCAGTCGTTGGCAGCAAGGTTTACAACAGGAAAATTTAGACAAAGGTGACCGTGTTGCTATTCAGCTAAAAAATAGCATTGAATGGATTGCCTTTGAGCAAGCTGCATTAGGGCTTGGTTTAGTCGTGGTTCCTCTTTACGTTGATGATCGCGCCGATAACGTGGCTTATATTCTTCAGGATGCCGGGGTAAAAGTGCTGCTGGTGAATGATGATAAGCAATGGCAAGACCTCTCTGTGCACATTGATGAAGACTCCCAATTAAAGCGTGTCGTGCTATTAGATAATGATAACGATGATTCCAATCCGATTCTTAGTACCGTTGGCAACTGGTTGCCTGCAGAGCCGGTTCACTTACAGGAACGCGGTGGTGATCCTGATAAATTAGCCACCATTGTGTATACCTCGGGTACCACCGGACGTCCTAAAGGCGTTATGCTGAGTCACAAAAATATTTTATTTGATTCTGAATCACTCATAAAAACGATTGGTATTGACGATCCTTATAATCTGGAGTTTTTATCCTTCTTACCCTTGTCACATATGTATGAACGCACAGTGGGTTATTACGTACCGATGATGGCCGGTGCAAAAGTTAGCTACGCTCGCTCAGTACAAACTCTTGCAGAAGATTTTCAAACGATTAAACCAACCATTATTGCAACCGTGCCACGCATCTTTGAACGCTTTTACGACAAGATGCAGCAAAAGCTCTCCAAACAATCTATTGTGTCTCGTTCAATCTTTCGTTTTGCTGTTTATGTTGGTTGGAAACATTTTAATTTTAAACAAAAAACTGCATGGTTTAACCCTGTTATTTTATTCAACCCGGTATTGAATAAAATTATCGGTAAAAAAGTTCAGCAACTGCTAGGTGGACGATTACAAATTGCCGCATCAGGTGGTGCCGCATTACCTGAAACGGTTGCGAAAACATTTGTTGGTTTAGGTATTAATATTTTTCAGGGTTACGGTATGACCGAAAGCAGTCCGGCTGTCACCATGAACAATTTTTCTCTTAATATTCCGGCAAGTGTTGGTGAAATAATGCCCGGTGTTGAACTGCGCATTGGTGATAATGATGAGCTGCTTATTAAAGGCCCGATGGTAATGTTGGGATACTGGAATAATCATCAAGCCACCAGTGAAGTCATTTCTGATGATGGTTGGTTACACACGGGTGACAAAGCACGTATTGATGGTCGTGTTGTTTATATTACCGGCCGTATTAAAGATATTTTGATCTTATCCAATGGTGAAAAAGTGCCTCCAGTTGATATGGAGCTTGCGATTACATTACAACCAGAATTCGATCAAGCGCTCGTTGTCGGTGAAGGCAAATCGTACATTAGTGCGTTAGTCGTTTTAAACGGAGAAAACTGGCCACAGATTGCACAACAACATGGGCTTGATCCACTCGATCCTGAAAGCTTAAAAGATAAAAAACTCATGTCAGCAATGCAAAAAGTGATTGCCAAGGCACTTCATGATTTCCCAGGCTATGCAAAAGTACGTCGCGTGTCATTATCATTACAGCCATGGACAATTGAAGATGGCTTTATGACACCAACACTGAAAATTAAGCGTCCTAAAGTTATTGAAGCTTGCCAAGCTGAAATTGATGCGATGTATAAGTAATCTCAATATTCTTGCCCGTCATTCCGGCCAAGCAAAGCGCGAGCCGGAAGAAGGTGAGACTGGAACAGTCGAGAGGCTGGCCTGGGCCATCTAAGTTTAAACTTCTGGATTCCCGCTAAGAGCATGCGGGAATGACGTAAGTTATTGGTTTTGACTCCGACCCCAGACATCTAAAAAATATTATTCGATGTTCCAGTTCCCGATATCATCATCACTAGGCTGTCCATCTGGTCCCAAAGAATACAAATCAAAATCACCATGCGTGCCAGGGAAAAGATAAAGGTATTCTTTACCCCAGGGATCATTCTTTAACTTTTTAATATAACCATCTTTTTTATAATTACGAGGTTGCGGTGAACCTGACGGTTTTGTTACCAACGCCTCTAAACCTTGATCCGTACTTGGGTACTGATAATTGTCTAATTTATAAATATCCAGAGCCGTTTCAAAACTGCCAATATCATGTTTCGCTTTTTCAATTCGTGCCTGTTCAGGACGACTCATTATTTTAGGCACAACCGCGGCTGCTAAAATACCCAAAATAACCACCACCACCATTATTTCAATCAAAGTAAAACCCGATTGATTAAATTTTATTTGTTTCATTAACTTTAAATCCCTGTAATTTTTTTATTCTTTTACCATATCTACGTGACATTAATATCATGTTACGCGTTTCACCATCTAAAAACACGACTATCCGTGCAAATTTGATGAAAATTAATTTTCAATAATCCAACCATGAACTAATGCTTCCCCATTCAGTCGTCATAGCACGAGAGAATATCATTTAGAAAAATGACATTATAAAATAAGTGTTTCTAAAATTAATAAAACCCTTCCTGATATAAATAAGATATCAACGTCTTCAAAATAAATCTCAATAGAACAGCCTCACATGCTTTCATAATCAGGCTATACTCAAACAACTTAAATTGAGGCCATATAAACAATGAAGATTTTTTT
>JAUVGM010000059.1 GCA_030593785.1 Gammaproteobacteria bacterium
AAACAGTTTTTTACAACTCTATCGCGTTCTTGCATCGTTGCTGCTCCGCCTGAAAGTCCACCACTTAAAGCGCCTAATTTGGCTGTTTTAACTGCTGTTCTATTTCCACCAATGATTTTTCCTGCAATGGCACCCACAATAGCACCACCAACAACTCCTCCACCAACTTTTGAATGTACTTGTCGTGCTAAATATTGGCATTCCGCTAAATCGCCTGGTATTGCCCCATATCTACACCATGAGGATCAATGATAATCTGAGCGTGACGAGCACAACCCGTAAACGTCAACATAACTAAAATGCTGGATAAAAGTACACGTTTTTTCATATCATTCATTTTCCTAAATTTAAATAATACTTGCGTTTCCTGCTTGTGGAAGTAAATACAAATATCAAGACTGTTTAAGTTTGAGCATATCTTATATTATAGACTACCGTAGCAATTGAAACCCTTCGGTGAGAAGTGATGCTTATTTTGAAGATAAATTATTAATATCCTAATAATAATTTAGAAAAGGATTTTAATCCATGAAAAAAAGTTTACTGGAAATTTATGCTTTAGCCATTAGTTTTGTGACTGTTATTTGTTTCGCCATCGTGCTTGGTATTGGTTTATACGATATTTTAGAAATGTCTAATCCTGAAATGACAATAAAGTCTTATCAGTATCAAAAGCATCAATCAAATGAAGCGTTTACCCGAAATTGGTCAAAGAAAAAAGAAAAACGCAGTAAATCAGAAATTACTGAGATAAGAGAAAAGAGTTATTCAGTTGCGCTAAAAGCAGAACAAAGAGATGCGATTCAAAGTTTTATACGTGTTCTTATTATTATGCTGATTAATGCAATTATTTTTCTTATTCACTGGAAGTTAGGAAAGTATGCGAGAGAGCCATCCACAAAATGAGAGAAGTTGAAATTACAACAGAACCCGTTGAGCTTTATAAAATTCTGAAGTTTGAGGGAATGGCATCCAGTGGCGGCGAAGCGAAACTTGTTATTGAGCAAGGGCAAGTCATTGTTAATGGTGAAGTTGAGACACGAAAACGAAAAAAAATAGTTTCAGGCGATATTATTGAGTTTGGAAGTGAGAAAATTTGTATAAAATTTATAGGAAAGACAGATGACTAATAACGATATTTTACGCCGAGTCCGTTATATATTCGATTTTAATGACGACAAAATGATCGCGCTATTTGCTTTAGCTGATTACGAAGTAACGCGAGCTCAAATCAGCGATTGGATGAAACAAGAAGAAGATGCTGCGTATAAAAAGTTAAGTGATCCATTGCTAGCATTATTTTTAAATGGTTTGATTAATGACAAGCGTGGTAAAAAAGATGGGCCAAAGCCTAAGCCTGAAACAGATCTTAGTAATAATGCCATTTTCATGAAATTGAAAATAGCACTTAGCCTTCAAGCTGAAGATATCCTGGAAATTATGGACTCGCAGGATTTTCGCATGAGTAAACATGAGCTCAGTGCTTTTTTCCGTAAGGTCGGTCATAAACACTATAGAGAGTGTAAAGATCAAATTTTACGCGTTTTCCTAAAAGGGCTTCAATTAAAATACCGTGAAGACTAATTGAACCTCGTTTTTATTTAGCTGTCACTAATGAAGAAATATCCTTCTATATTTTGAGAGTAAAAATGAAAAATAATAAATTAGCGTTTCTATTATTAACAACCTTAGTATCTTACGTACCGACTGCAATTGCTGATAAGGCGATATTTGCGGGTGGTTGTTTTTGGTGTATGGAATCAGATTTTGAGAAACTACCTGGTGTCTCGGATGTGATTTCTGGCTTTACCGGAGGCACCGCCAGGAACCCTACGTATCGAGGTGATCATCAAGGTCATTATGAAGCGGTTGAGATAACCTATGATCCGACTAAAGTCAGTTACAAACAGTTGTTAGATCACTACTGGGTAAATATTGATCCTTTTGATGCAAGAGGGCAGTTTTGTGACAAAGGTCCAAGTTACTTAAGTGCAATTTTTGTTGCGAATGATGAAGAAAAAGCCCTGGCTGAAAAATCACGTCAGAATGTAGTTAATCAATTCCCTAATCAAAAAGTTATCACCCCTATTTTAAATACCGCCACCTTTTATCCAATTAAAGGTAAAGAAAGCTATCATCAAAATTATTACAAGAACAACTCTGTTCGTTACAACTATTATCGTTGGCGTTGTGGAAGAGACCAAAGATTAAAAGAAATCTGGGGCGACAAAGCAATACATTAAAAAGGATGAGCCTAATGCAAGACGAAAAAATATTCGGAAGTTGTTTATGTGGTGAGGTCAGTTATGAATTTACCGGCCCTATAAAAGTTTTTCAATACTGTCACTGCACTCGTTGTCAAAAAATAACGGGTACGGCTCATGCCTCAAATATAATTATTGATCCTGAGAATTTTAAATGGATTAAGGGTGAAGGTAACGTAGGAAGATATGAGTTACCCGAAGCTAAACATTTCGCGAGTTCATTTTGTAAAACATGTGGTTCAACACTGCCGTGGATTACGCAAAGTAAAAAAGCAATGATTGTACCAGCAGGAACATTAGATAATGATCCTGAAGTAAAACCTATACACAATATATTTTATGCAGATAAAGCTTGTTGGTATGAAAATGTGGATAGCCTGGTAAAGTACGATGAATTACCCACTAAAAAATAAAAAGCTTCTTCTATTGATATCATGGTTGAGCCTGATATCAATTTTAAATGCAGAAGAATCACCCTTTACAATACAAAGTGAGGGGATGAAGTTAGATGTTGAGAAAATAATTGATGGTCTAGGTGTGCCATGGGGAATAACCTTTATATCAGAAAATAAGTTACTTGTTACCGAACGTTCTGGTTCTGTACTCCTGATTGATTTAGATACATCCAAAAAGGTTATTTTAAAAAATACGCCAAAAGTGTTGCATGATGGTCAGGGTGGCATGCTTGATGTTACAGTATCTCCTGATTATAGAAAAAATGGTTGGATTTATTTTACCTATGTAAAGGATGATGAAGGTGAAGGGATTACCGTTCTGGCAAGGGCAAAACTAAAGCAGAATAGTTTTATTCAATGGCAAGACTTGTTACTAACAAAATCCAGAACAAAAGAGAGTTATCACTTCGGAAGTCGTATCGCCTTTGATGATAAAGGCCATGTATATTTTGGTATAGGTGATCGAGGCATACGCCCAAATGCGCAAAACTTAACAAATCATGCTGGTTCTATTCTTCGTTTAAACCTTGATGGTTCTATTCCAAATGATAATCCTTATGTGAAAAATAAATCGGTTTTGCCAGAAATATGGAGTTATGGTCATCGGAATCCCCAAGGTCTTAGTTATGACATTAACAATAAACGCCTGTGGGAAAATGAGCATGGACCAAGAGGTGGTGATGAAATTAACCTGATTAACCCCGCTGTAAATTATGGCTGGCCGGAGATTTCTTACGGCAAGGAATACTGGGGCCCCTTTGCTGTGGGCGAGGGCACCCATCGTGATGACATTGAGCAGCCTGTAAAAGTGTATATTCCTTCTATTGCTCCTGGTAGTTTAATGATTTATTCAGGTGATGCCTTTCCTAAATGGAAAGGGAACTTATTTTCTGGTGCATTAAAACTACGTCATATCAACCGTATTGTTTTAAATACTAAAGGTGAAGCAATAAAAGAAGAACGTTTACTTCGTTCTATTGATGAGCGTATAAGAGCTTTAGTACAAAGCCCTCAGGGCTGGATCTATTTCTCAACAGACAGTGGAAAAATTTATCGAATTTCACCTGAAAATAAGAAATGACTAATTAGAGATTCTTAACTAGAATAACCGTATGAATTTAAATCCCACTCCCGCACTACTTGAAAGCTTATATTGGATCACGCTTATTGCGGTTATTGTTTCATCTGCCTCGGGTGTTTTAAAAGCGGGTTTTAAAAAATATGATCTCTTTGGGGTCATTATTATTGCAGTAGCAACCGGTCTGGGTGGAGGGTCTTTACGTGATATGTTGCTTGATCGTGAGGTTTTCTGGATTTATGATCAGAGCTTCTTCATTGCATCATTGGCCAGTGCTATTGTTATTTTTATTATTGCGCGGCTTAAAGTTATTCCCGCCCGGTTTTTCCTGGTTCCAGATGCCGCTGGTCTCGCAACGTTTGGTATTGCCGGTACATTGGTTTCGTTAATGGTTGGTGCACCATGGTTAATTGCCAGCTTTATGGGAGTGATGACCGGTACGATGGGCGGTATTTTTCGCGATATTTTAAGTCATGAACCGCCTGTTGTTTTTCAAAGTACACTTTATGGAACTGTGTCATGGGGCGGCTCACTGTTATTTATTTTCTTATTGTATTTAGAGTTGGATGTCACACTATCTGCAATTAGCGCAGGAAGCAGTATTTTTGTCGTTCGACTTTTAGCAATTCGATATAACCTCAGCTTGCCAAAATTTAGATTTAAATCTTAATTGCTACTGATTTTTATCAGTTTATATAAATAATATAAGACAGATTAATTTGATAGTGTGCTCTGAGGTTTTCCTAATAGGAAACCCTGCGAATAATCAATACCAATTTCTGTAACTTTTTTGAGAATCTCTTCTGAGTCGACAAATTCTGCAATTGTTTCTATACCTAGTTGTTTAGCAAAATCAACCAGTGTTATAGCTACGATTTCAGCATTTTTGTCTTTAAGAATATTTTGAATAATTGAACCATCAATTTTTAAATAATCGACATTAAGATGTATAAGGTGAGTGAAGTTAGAATAGCCAGTACCGAAGTCATCAATAGCAACACGACAGCCAAGATCTTTTATTTCTTTAATAAATGTAGCGACTTCGGAATAACTTTCAATGCCTTCGCTTTCTGTTAATTCAACGATTACTTTCTTAGCAACCTGATATTCATTTAATTTTTCTTTAAAGAACTTAATTGTTTTACTGTCTCTGATATCTTCAACGGTTAAATTAATTGAGATACTGATGTCTTGATCGCCAATAGTCTGAAATGTTTTTTCAATCATAACTTTGGTTAAAGTGGCGTATTGTCGCGTACTTTTTGCCGTTTCAAGAAAAAAGAAAGGAGGTATAATTTCTCCATCTTCATCTATGAGCCTTACCAAGGCTTCATACTTGTCTTGTTTACCGGTCTTGTTATGCGTAATTAACTGAAAATAAGGGATGATACGGTCATCTGTTAGTGCTGCATTTAGTTTTTGTGCCCAGAGAAGATTTTTTCGATGCTGTTCGGTATCTTCTGTAGTGCTTTCAAATAAAGCATAATCTTTATTGCTGTCTTTTGCTTTTTGAAGAGCTTGTTCTGCTCGAGGTATCAAAAACTCTCGTTCATTCCGGCTTATTCCTGCCGTTAATGTAATATTAATATCGATATTGCCTATGCGATAATTACTGTTTTGAATGTTGCTTAAAAGTATCTTTATGCTTTCACCTGGTTTTTCATTAAGGCGTCCTCTTTCGCTTAAGATTGCAAATTGATTGCCACCTAATCGGTATATCGGATATTCATCTCCAATATGTTGTTTAACTTTTTTCCCGAAATCACGTAATAAATTATCACCAACATTTAAACCATAGAGGTTATTAATTGTTTTGAAATTGTTTATGTCGAGTATTGTTAAACTTGGTGTTGTTGATTGATTAATATCATTTATTAATTTAACTCGATTTGGCAGACCTGTTATCGAATCTGTATATTGTTCTTTTAATTGAATGTTCTTTCTGCGGGTATTTAAAATAAAACCAAATATAATGATAAGTAGAATAGAAGCTAACCATAAAAGCCATTTACTTATTTCCGGATATCGTTCTAAAAACGGAAGAGGTAGGTTGATTATTTTAGCTTTACGTAATAATGGTTCATTTATATCTATATTAAAACGAATAATTTCTGGGTAGCTTAAAATAAATTCACTTGAGCTTTTAGCTTCTGTCGTACCTTTTTTATTTCCCTGTACTATCTCGCTTGCAATGTTTGCTGCAGATTCTCCTTGAACACGACCGCTTGTTACATATCCACCTAATACGCCTTCAAATAAATAAGAATCTTCCATCACTAATACTTTTCTTCCTGTATCAGTAATTTTTTTAATCGTTTTTCGTAATTTTAGAATATTGTTCTCGTTATCTCGTATTCTTCCTATCGTAGTTAAAATTACAGTACCTTCTTCCATCGAATCTAGTCGGGAAATTAAAGCATTTATATTTGTAAAACTTCGATGAGTAACTTCAATTCCATTTTTATTATAATGACCATTAATGATTATTTTTCTAATGGCTTTATCCGTTACACCACCATCACCAATAAAAATAATTTTGGCGCCCTTTTTCGTTATCTTTTTAGCCAATTTTATTGAAGAGAGAATATCTTTATACTCAAAGATTCCATCCAGGGGATATTTAGCTTTGGATTTATTCAGGTTGGTATTATTTATTCCTGAAAAAACAACAGGTACATCCCAATTTAATGAACTCGATTCAGAATATATAAAGTTGAGTGCATTATCATCTGTTACATAAATAATGTCTGGTCGATGGTTACCGTATTTCGCATTAAGGTAATATAAAAAATTTTGTTGATATTTAGTCGATGGAGCAATTCTTTTGGTGTCTAAATATTCACTCGAAAAATTAATACTGTATTCAGATAAGTTATCTTTGAACTGTGTTTTAAAGGCTTCATATTGTGAGGATGTCCACGGGTATTCCTGATGATATGAATGAATGGCTAATACATCTAACTGGTGGCCAGAGTGCCTGGCATATAACGGAGATATAAGAGGTATAAAACATATAAGAGAATAGGTGAATATTTTAATGATATTTGGCATATAGTTATTATTTTAATTGAGTATCCGTAAATATTACACTAATTAGTAGTTGTTATATAAAAAGTAACCATTTATTGCATTCCGCCTTATTTGGAAGCATGCGCTATTTTGGTGCACCAATATTGAGCATTTTATAATGCCGCATTCACTCCATTTCCTCATCGGTTTCATTTTATTAATATAATAAAATCAACAGGTTATCACCTTATTTAGCAAGTCCTTATATTCTGGCACGCATGTTGCTCTATAGGATGCCAGCGATAGCAGATTAATCTAATCTGAATAATTTAGACATAGTTGGAGCATAGGATGAAAGAGAAACTGGTTGTAATTGGCAATGGCATGGCGGGTATTCGTACCGTTGAAGAATTGCTGAAAATAGACGAAGAACGCTATGACATAACCGTTTTTGGCGCTGAACCGTACGGAAACTATAACCGTATTATGCTTTCGCCTGTGTTAGCGGGTGATAAGACCATTGATGAAATCATGCTCAATGATATGCAGTGGTATAAAGATAACAATGTGACTTTGCACAGTGGCAAAGAAGTCACTTCTATCGACCGCGTTAATAAAAAAGTCATTGCCAATGACGGCACAGAAGAGTCTTATGATCGCCTATTAATTGCAACAGGATCTGATCCTTTCATTATTCCTGTTCCAGGTAACGACCTTGAGGGTGTTATTTCATTCCGTGATATTAAAGATGTCGACAGCATGATAGTTGCCGCTAAAGAACACAAACACGCGGTTGTTATTGGTGGTGGTCTACTTGGTCTTGAAGCTGCAAACGGCTTAATGCAACAAGGCATGAGCGTAACGGTTGTTCATTTAATGGATAAACTGATGGAACGCCAAATGGACGGTCCGGCAGCAGCAATGCTAAAAGAATCTCTTGAAGAACGTGGCTTACACTTTTTAATGGAAGCTTCAACAGAATCCATTATCGGTAAAGACCGGGTAGAAAAAGTTCGCTTTAAAGATGGTTCAGAAATTTATGCTGACCTGGTTGTTATGGCAGTAGGTATTAAGCCAAACGTTAAATTAGCAAAAGAAGCGGGTATTCATTGTGAACGCGGTATTGTGGTTAACGATACTTTACAAACTTACGACCCTTCAATTTATTCAGTAGGTGAGTGTGCACAACATCGTGGTATTGCTTACGGATTGGTTGCGCCTTTATTTGAAATGGCAAAAGTTTGTGCCAACCATTTAGCAAAAATGGGGATTGGTATCTACGAAGGCACAATGACTTCAACCAAGTTAAAAGTGACTGGTATTGATTTGTTTTCTGCGGGTGACTTCATTGGTGATGAAACTACGGATGAGTTGGTTTTCCAGGATAAAGCGCGTGGCGTATACCGCAAGATTGTTGTTAAAGATAAAAAGATTCTTGGTGCGGTTATGTATGGCGATACCATTGATGGTACCTGGTACTTCGATCTTATGCGTGATGAAACAGATATTTCTGAATTCCGTGAAAACTTACTCTTTGGTCAAGCTCATTTAGGTGATTCAGGTCATGGTGATGATAGCCGTGTTGCCGCGATGTCAGATAGTGCAGAAATCTGTGGTTGTAATGGTGTAACTAAAGGTGACATCGTTAATGCCATTACGGTTAATAAGATTTTCACTCTTGATGAAGTTCGTGCGCATACTAAAGCATCAAGCTCATGTGGTTCATGTACAGGGCTTGTTGAGTCATTAATGTCTCATGTATTAGGTGGTGAGTTTTCAACGGCTCCACATTTAAAACCCATGTGTGGTTGTACAGATAAGTCACACGATACTGTTCGCGAAGCGATTGATACTCAAGGTTTCAAATCAGTGCAAACTGTTATGGAAGCCATGGAATGGAAGACGCCTAATGGTTGTAGCAAATGTCGTCCGGCAATTAACTATTATTTAGTGTGCAAATTCCCTGAATTAAAACTGGATGATGCTCAGTCACGTTTCATTAATGAACGTGCTCACGCAAATATTCAGGGTGATGGTACTTATTCTGTTATTCCACGTATGTGGGGTGGCATGACTACTCCTCAAGAATTGCGTGCTGTAGCCGATGCTGCTGAAAAATTCAATCTTAAAACGGTTCATGTAACAGGTGGTCAGCGCATCGGACTTTATGGATTGAAAAAAGAAGAGTTGCCTGGAATTTGGGATGACTTAAATAAAGCCGGAATGGTTTCTGGCCATGCCTATGGTAAAGCACTACGTACGGTTAAAACCTGTGTCGGTAAAGATTGGTGTCGTTTTGGTACACAAGATTCTACCGGCTTAGGTATTAAGTTAGAAAAAATGAGCTGGGGCTCATGGATGCCGCATAAATTCAAAATGGCTGCATCAGGTTGTCCACGTAACTGCGCAGAAGCAACGATTAAAGATTACGGTGTTGTTTGTGTTGATTCAGGTTATGAAATACATGTTGGTGGTAACGGCGGTATTAAGGTTCGTGCAACAGATTTACTTTGTAACGTAGATACGGAAGAAGAAGTATTGGAATACAGTGCAGCTTATATCCAGTTATATCGTGAAGAAGCACATTACCTTGAACGTACTGCGCCTTGGATTGAGCGTGTCGGTTTAGCACACATCAAGGAAGCATTAGTTGATAATGAAACAAAACGTAAAGAGTTAGCAGAACGTTTTAACTTCTCGCAAACCTTTATGCAGGATGATCCATGGGAAGAAC
>JAUVGM010000130.1 GCA_030593785.1 Gammaproteobacteria bacterium
GGCAGTAGAAACAACAAAACAATTACAAACAAAAATTGTTGAGACTTATGGAACATATGAATTCCATCAAATATATCAGCAGATCCATAATTTCTGTGCAGGTGAGATGGGTAGCTTCTATCTTGATATTATTAAAGATCGCCAATACACCACTCAAGAAAACAGTATTGCACGTCGTTCATGTCAAACTGCGATTTATCATATATTGGAATCGATGGTGCGTTGGTTAGCGCCTATTTGTAGCTTTACTGCAGATGAACTCTGGGCCTTTATGCCAGGGGATCGTAATGACTCTGTTTTACTGAATAGATGGTATGAATTACCAACGATGTACAGTGATGACAAAGCAGCAGAGCAAGCAATAAATTTCTGGAAGCAAGTCACTGAAGTGCGTGAAAGTGTAAATAAAGAGCTCGAAGCATTACGTATTGCCGGTGAGATTGGTTCTGGCCTAGCTGCCAATGTTGAAGTGTATTGCGGTCGTGAAATTTTTGATTTGCTAAATACTTTAGAAGATGAATTACGTTTTGTCTTTATAACATCAGATGCAAAATTATATCTTGCAGGCGAACCACCGGTAGAAGCCAAACATTATAAGTTATCAACGGATGATGAAATCTGGATTGCCGTTTCAGCTTCGGCGTATGAGAAATGTACTCGTTGCTGGCATCATCGTGAAGATGTAGGTAAGGATAAAAAACATCCTGAACTATGTGGGCGTTGTATTGAAAATGTTGATGGTAATGGTGAAGAACGTTTGCATGCATAACTGTAATTTTAGATTGCGTAGGTCAGACTTCAGTCTGACGCAGAATTAATTTGTAACACGTGACCATATTAATAGCAGATAGTATTGTCAGACTAAAGATCTGACCTACAGAAAATTGGAAAATATTTAAAATGTTAAAATGTTAAAATGGATATGGCTCGCTATTGTTGTTGTGATTCTGGATCAGTTAACAAAATACATTGCCAGCACTTCACTAGAAATGTTTCAGCCAGTAGCCGTCATGCCGATGTTTAACTGGACGTTAATGCATAACACCGGGGCTGCGTTTAGTTTTTTACATGATGCAGGTGGTTGGCAACGTTGGTTTTTTGCAGTAATTGCTGTTGTTGTCAGTGTCGTAATTTTTTTATGGATTAAACGTCTGGAACAGCATGAAAAATGGCAAGCTATTGCATTGGCTTTAATTTTAGGTGGTGCGATTGGAAATGTAATTGATCGTGTCTGGTTAGGTTATGTTGTCGATTTTATCCAGGTATATTATCAACAATGGTACTGGCCAGCATTTAATATCGCCGACTCTGCGATTAGTGTTGGTGTAGCGATGATTATTATCGATAGCATTCGTGAATATAGAGCTGAACGAAAAAACAAACCAGAATGATGTAGAAAATTAAAATGTAGGTGGGTTCAAGGAGCAACGCGACGGAACCCACAAAGAGGATTGTTGGCTCCGCTACGCTACGCTTGAGCCCACCTACAAAGAGTTATATTTGAGTAAGATAATTAATTTAACAGGATTGAAAATGGGTGATGTAGAAGCATTAACAATTGGTGCAGGTTGTGAAGTAACCATGCACTTCACTTTAGCGCTAGAAGATGGCACGGTTGCAGATGCTTCCATTGATGGAGAGCCTATGACTTTTAATATGGGCGATGGCACCATGATTGAAGGATTAGAGATGGTTTTGTATGGATTAAAAGCGGGCGAGAAGCAAAGTCTTTCTATCGAACCTCGTGATACTTTTGGTTTCCCTGATGAAGAAAATATTCATACTCTACCTCGTACTGAATTCTCTGATGACTTAAAAATTGAAGAAGGCATGATTGTGGGATTTAGCACGCCATCCGGAGAAGAAATTCCTGGGGCTATTATGGAAATTAAAGACGATGACGTTAAAGTTGATTTTAACCATCCTTTAGCAGGGCATGAAGTTGTGTTTAGTGTTGAGATTGTTGATATCAAACCTGCACAACAGTAATTACCCTTGTCATTGCGCGCCCTGAGTATTGTTGTAAACAATATGAGGAAGTACTCTTGGGGTGAGCCATATTTTTAATGGCGAAGCAGGTGCGAATTTATTCGCACGTAGAGGTAAAAAAACCACAAAGGTTAATATTGATACCGCGTTCGAATGAATTCGAACCTACGAAAATAGCATAATATCTTAAATGAATGGCATTAAGCATAGTAATAGTTAGTTAGCTCGTCATTGCGAGCAACGCGCGGCAATCTCCAAAAAAGTGGTATTAACTATGAGATTGCCACAGTCACTATTGTTCCTTCGCAATGACTTGGTTTTTTGGAATATCCGGAGTTTAAATAGTGTCCGATTTAAATAATATTAACAAACAAGTCATACTTGCTAACCCTCGTGGCTTTTGTGCCGGTGTTGATCGCGCGATCGATATAGTTGAACGTGCTTTAGAGCTTTTCGGTGCGCCAATTTATGTTCGCCATGAAGTTGTGCACAATAAATTTGTTGTCGATGAATTACGCAACAAGGGTGCGGTGTTTGTCGAAGAACTCAATGAAATTCCTGATGATACAACGGTTATTTTTAGTGCTCACGGTGTTTCCCAAGCCGTGCGAGCAGAAGCAAAAGAACGCGGATTAAAAGTTTTTGATGCAACCTGTCCTTTAGTAACTAAAGTTCATATGGAAGTGACTCGTTATAGTAAAGCCGGACATGAATGTATTTTGATCGGTCATGTCGGACACCCTGAAGTGGAAGGTACCATGGGACAGTTTGACGAAAGTCAGGGTGGTCACATGTACCTGGTTGAAGATGTTGATGACGTGAATGATTTAGTGATTAATAACCCTGATCATCTTTCCTATGTTACTCAAACAACGTTATCCATGGATGATACTGCGAGTGTTATTGATGCTCTACGTAAACGATTCCCTAATATTCATGGCCCGAAAAAAAATGATATTTGTTATGCAACACAAAACCGTCAGGATGCGGTTAAGAAATTAGCCAAGGAAAGTGATCTGGTTTTGGTTGTTGGTTCACCCAATAGTTCAAATTCAAATCGTTTAAAAGAAGTGGCAGAACGTATTGGTACTGAAGCTTATTTAATAGATAATGAAACAGAAATAAATAAAGACTGGCTGAAAAACAAAAATAGTATTGGACTGACTGCTGGTGCATCGGCACCAGCAGAGTTAGTCGATAATGTAATTGAGAAGTTACGAGAGTGGGGTGTGACTACAATTACTAACCAAGATGGTAAGGAAGAGAATATTGTTTTTTCTTTGCCAAAAGATTTAGTGAAAAAAATCTGATAGATTGATACTTATCAATTTATGACTTTAGTCATATAAATCCATATATTTTATAGCTGCAGGATACTCTTTTGATGCAGAAGACTTTATTAATGCTAAACCTTTTATTCTATTTTTATCATTCCTTGTTACACCGTTTCCATCGTGATACATAAGTCCCATATAATACTCTGCGCAGGCTTCACCTTTTTTAACTAATGGAGATAGAATAGTACGAGCACTACGAAATTGACTTTTATTGTAATAATAGGTGCCTTGTTCACAGCTGTCGGCAAATGAGGTACTACTAAAAAGTAATAAACTTGCTGTAACAGCTATAGAGATATAAGTTTTCATTGTGAAATCCTCATTTAAAATTCTAATTGCTCCAACACCGCGCCATTGTCGTCGCTGCTCCAGTATAACCTTTTTGCCCCAGGTGATTTAATGTTAATGTTGTGCAATCAGTATCTCCAGCTTGAGCTCGGGCTGGATCTGGAGTTGCTGTTAATGTGAATGTATCTGTTGTGAGTGCCGCAGTGATATCATAGTAATCACGATCTGATTTAGTGGTAAAAGCGCAATCTGTACCACCTTTATCAACATAACCACCCACATCAGAGTTACAACGTTGCAATTCATTACTTGCTGTCATTAATGCATTTATACCTAGAGCTCGACGGTTTTTCATACTTTGTCTTTCAAAGGCCGGCCATGCAACCGCAGCAAGAATACCAATGATGGCTACGGTAATGATCAGCTCTATTAGTGTAAAACCATTTTGTTTCATAATATCTTATCCATTTTTTATTTAAATTTATAGCAAGCTATCTTCAAATAGTTCTTTCCATGACATACGACCTTCACGTTGATTTTTACCAACATTAACTTTACGTATATTAATCTTGCTATCAGAACCCGGTGTATATTGATTATCACCAAGGAAAGTTGATTCCGCTGGAATTTCATTTAATTTTTGGCCTGCGGGAAAACCATCACTAGTTGTATCAGTGGAGTCAATAATGCCATCACCATTTAAATCGAAGACTGGAGCTGGTGGGAATCCTCCATTTATTAAATTCACGGACATTATCCAACCTGAGCCACCGTAGGTACACTTAGCATCTTCTGGTATTAGTGTATTAAAAAAGACTATATCATTTCTGATCTTTGGATTAGCGACTACACGTTCACCTGAATCAGGCAGGTCAATGCGCCAGCCATAATAGTTAGCAGGGGCACCATCTGTACTATCAAATACACGTGTTCCTGTGCCACCTGAATCTAGTGTAAGTACAGTTTCAGCCCATCTTTGTGGCGAGTTATCTCCACCATCAAGATCCCATTCGCCATTTACACCTGCACTTGAATTATTTAAGGCATCATAGTCTCTTACACCGTACATTCTTTGTAGGCCTGTAGTTGATTTGTCTGCGTCTATTAAATACTGTCCTGTTCCAAAGACGATGATTAAATTATCAGTACCTGGGTCATTTGGATCAAGAGATACAACAGGCTTGGTAGTAATAGGTTGGCTACCATCATGAACAGTTCCATTATTTGCATTCATTAATGGATCTGCATCGGCAATTCCCCAAGCAGATGCTGTTGTGCTGCAATCGCCTGCATCATTAGTAACTTCGGCACAAAGATCAAATGCCCACAAGTTTCCTTTTAAGTCACCGGCATAGACTCGATCAGCTGTTCCATTACCATCTAAATCGACTACGGCTGGTGTTGACATACCATTACAATCACCTGCACCACCACCATGAGCGGTTCCAGTGTCATATTCAAAATAATCAGTACCTGCGGTCCAGGTGCCATCCAGTCCACCTTCAAGGAATACAACAAACAGTTTTGCTTTACATCCAGCACTGTTATATCCGTTACCAAAAATTGCAGCAAACTTGCCATTATTCATCATGGCAATAGTTGGTTTACTGTAGGTATAGCCTAAGTCAGCATCGCTATCTGAGAATTCCCATAGAACCAATTTCTTAGGATTTTGTTTGGCATTATCGGTATATTCAGTTGGGTCGGTAACATCAAGTAAGTAAACACTCTTACCGCCACCACCTTGACTACCTAATAATACTGTACGCCATTCAGCTGTTGGATTACTTTTAGTTGCCTCTGTTAAATCAAATGTTCCTGTTGGTGAACCATCAGTCTTTCGATGGTCAATGTAGACATCAGCAATGGATGGAGTTAAATCATTATAAAAACGATGCGTATAATCTTTGTCTGCAAGAAAATGTAAACCTTCACTATTTTGAGTTGAAAATGCACCTGTTGGAATAAAAGAAAATACTTCTTCACCGGCTGAAGTATTTACATCCTCACTATCACCAGCAACGGCATTCTTTGCTCGGAAGCCATGTAACATACCATCGTTAGAGGCAACATAAATAGTTTCTGGACGGTACTTAGTAGCTGTAGCCCATGTTTGATAATCTGTCGATGGTATTGAGCTATCTAAAGTTGGGAAGTCATTAGTTGAAGGCCAGCTTTGTTGTGGCTCACCAACGTAAATAGGGCTTGAGTTAACAATATCACCGAGGTCATGAAGGCGCGGACGGAAATTACGTGAGGATGATGCACCTTCTTCAGTGTTATCTCCACGAAGGTAATTTACCAAATCTTCAATATATGCCCCGTTAGCAGCTCTTGTTGTTGTATCAGATACAAGGCAGGGGAACGAAGTACCACTAACTGTACCTGAGGCAACTGAGCAAAGGTCAGCAACTAAAGCTTGGGGGATATCTGTACTAGTAAGGTTGGTATAATCATTGGTACCGCCAGTTGTAGAGATATCTTTATATTTAAATTCTACAGCATGCTTAGAACTAGTATCTCCTGCCACAATAATAAAGCGATTCGATGGTGTTTGATTCTTGAGTTTATCTGCTGCTTTCCAGCAATTATCTGGAACCGGGCTTAGAATTGCGCAGTTAGAAATTATGGCACCGGTAAGGCCATCAATTGGGTAGGAATTGAGTTCACCACTCCAGCTAGCAGTGTTGTATAACGCTTGATATACAGCAGCCTGACTACTTAATGTACTGGAGTTAAAGGTTACTGCTGAAGAGGTACTTGTTTGTTCAATAATTGAATTAAGCGCGCCAGTAAATGATGATAGTAATGAAGCGGCATCATCTGCATAGAAATATTCCCCACCAGCTTGATCGGCAGCTGATTTCAATAATGGGTTATATTCAGCATGAGCAGGATTGAATGTGTCAGCAGCAAAACCTACTGTATAGGTTGTAACATTGTTTTTGAAACCTGTGTAATCCGGACGTAAATCCATTTCATACATGGCTTGCGCAACATCATCAAGGTAATCACTTCCATCATTCACATATCCATCAGGCAGATAAAGACTTTTTTTATCCAGAGTGGTCTGTGTTGGGCTTAGGTCACT
>JAUVGM010000198.1 GCA_030593785.1 Gammaproteobacteria bacterium
AACAAAAGATTGTTGATCTACTGATAGATCAACATGGTACCGGCCGGGTTTTATTTCGAAATACCCGTCATGCAATCAAGGGATTTCCTGAACGACGTGCAAATGGATATGCCCTGGATGCAAGTGAAGCATATTCTTCGACATTTGGAAAAATATTTACCTCCAAAGAAAAGAAGCAACAATTCTCTCTCGACTTCAAGCGCTCTTATGCAGAACTTATGCTTACTCCGGAGATTGCCTATCAGTCTTTAAAAGACTTAGGGATATCCATTCTTAAAGATGCACCACACTGGATAACCTTTGATCCACGCGTAAACTGGATTATTAATTTACTGAAAGAATTAAAACATAAAAAAGTTTTGGTTATTTGTGCGCATGCGCAGACCGCACTTGAACTGGAAGATTTATTAAAAAACAAACACGCGATACGTGCATCAGTATTCCACGAAAACCTTAGCATTATTGAACGTGATCGTGCCGCAGCTTATTTTGCAGATGAAGAACTCGGTGCTCAGGTACTTATTTGTTCTGAAATAGGTAGCGAAGGTCGTAACTTCCAGTTCTCACATAATCTTGTCTTATTTGACCTGCCCTTAAACCCGGACTTACTCGAACAACGTATTGGTCGTCTTGATCGCATAGGGCAAAAAGAAATTATTCAGATTCACATCCCCTATATAAAAGAATCGGCACAGGAAATTTTATTTCACTGGTATAAGGAAGGCTTAAATGCATTTGCACAAACCTGTCCTGCCGGACAAGGCATGGTGGCTCAACTTGGTAATGAATTAAATAGTCAACTCGAACAGGCAACGTATAATATTGATAATGTTATTACCTTGCTCGATAAAGCAAAACCTCTATATACCGAGTTAAATAATGAATTGCAAAAAGGACGAGATCGATTATTGGAAATGAATGCTTTCCGTAAGCCTGTAGCAGAAAAATTAGTTCATGCTATTCATGAGATTGAAGATAATAATATACTTGAAGATTATATGATGCGTGTATGCGATACCTATGGTGTTGATCAAACCGATCATAGTTCTCACAGTTACGTTCTTCACCCCGGAAACCATATGTTAACTCCCCATTTCCCTGAACTTCCGGATGATGGAGTAACTATAACATTCGATCGTGAAACTGCTTTAGTTCATGAAGACAGATTATTCATGAGCTGGGAACATCCCATGGTCACAGGTGTTATGGATATGGTGTCTGAAGGTGAACATGGTAATGTTGCTTTTAGTATTATAAAAAATAGAAAATTTAAAACCGGCACCGTGCTTCTTGAAATGTTATTTGTTGTTCAATGTATAGCGCCATTAAATTTACAAGTAGATCGGTTTATGCCCGCTCAATTAATTCGTCTGCTAATGGATAAAGATAATACGGATTACAGTGACGATATAAGTTTTGAACACTGTAAGAGCCTTGTCCCATCAATTGATGCTCATACCTGCCAGCAAATTGTCGCAGGCCATCGAGAAAATTTAAGAACAATTATTGCACATGCAGAATCTCAACTATCACAAAACATGCCAACATTAATATCTTCTGCAAAAGAACAGGTTGAAGAACAGTTAGGAGAACAAATTTCACGTTTGCGTTCACTACAACAAACAAATCCTAATGTACGTGACGATGAAATTAAACAATTATCTGACGAACAAGATCAGTTACTTGAATACATTCAACATCCACAATTAAGGCTTGATGCTTTGAGATTGATTATTGCGGGGTAAGTATTGTTTATGTAGGTCGGGCTCGCCGTGCTCAACAAAATAATATCTTAAATAGAGAGTGTCAGCCCGACGCGGTAATTAGACAACTACAAAATTATTAAATAATAACCAATAACTAAATAATCATAGATTTTGTTATGCACGTTATAACTTAATATTGTTCATTTATTATGTCGCAGCGTCGGGCTGAAGCCCGACCTACGAAAATCAGTTTACCTTAGAATATTCGGACACTCTGTATAAAAACTTTTTTCTCACCTTAGCATCTAAAAAATCATCCTCATCAATAACAGGAAGTGATGGCAGTCTATTTAGAATAGCCGCAACATAAACACCTTGCCCTTTTCTTTCATATTGTCCTTGCGTATTCAAAACTTTTACATTTTTAATACCACAACTCGGTGAATTCTTTTTAAAAATATAGCCACAAATATCCGGATAAATTTCAACAACCTCATTCCCATATTGAGTTAATGGTTTTGTCATATTGCATTCCGGATTATCAATGCCAACCACTTGTATACCACCTTCATCATCCACTAAATGGATTGGTGCTCGAGGTACGCCCATCCCTACCGCCATTTCAGGACATAATGAAATAAGGTTATAATTCAGGGAAAGTACTTGTGTAATATATTTAATATGTTTATCTGTACCGTCGTAACGAACAGATTCACCCAACAAACAACTACTAACCGCTATTTTTATTTTATTGATTTGCATATCCTATAAAACTGAATCCTGATGATTGAAACACTTACATACACACAATACAGTTTAGCACTGTTTATTCTAGTTCTTGCTTATACCTTTCGGGGTGTTACCGGTTTTGGATCCGGCTTAATATCCATTCCATTGCTTGCCTTATTTTTACCATTAACCTTTATTGTTCCTTTTATTGGCTTACTCGATATGTCTGCATCCATCCTTCATATTACTCACACACGTCAACATATTGCATGGAAAGTAATCCTACGGGCTATTCCCTTTGCTGTGCTGGGCGTTACCTTTGCTTTATTCATTATAAAATCGATCAATACATTAATCCTGGTGAAAGCTTTAGGCATATTTATTATCTTATTTGCTATTTATAGTTTGATCTCGCCTGCATTAAAGAAAAATGACTCTTTCATTTGGCCTGTCTTTGCCGGTTTTTTTGGCAGTCTTATTGGAACGCTATTTGGAACAGGCGGTCCTTTTTACGTATTTTATTTCCAATTACAAAAATTGGATAAAAGCGTATTCCGTGCAACCTGTGCTGCTGTTTTTCTTGTTGATGGCCTTATCCGTGCGGTTGGTTTTACCCTTTCAGGATTTTACACATCCACTGTTTTACTTAATATCTTATATTCTTTGCCGATTATGTTCTTTGCCATGTACATTGGTAACCACTTACATACCAACATCACCCAGCGAGCGTTCCAAAAGGCAATTGGAGTTTTTCTGATTTTTAGCGGGTTTGCACTTTTGTTTAAATAAATGGCCATTGCGGTGAGCCTTTAGCTGCGAGTAAAACACGGCAGGATTGCCCGGAAATTCAAAAAAACAACTACATAACTCAGTAAGATTTCCATGCTATCGCTCGATGCCAGAACATGTAGAACATGTTAGGGTAATACTGACGAAACGCGCAGCGGTTCATTAAGTGATGCCAGAACGTGCGGAGCAGGTTAGGGTAATGCTGACGAAACGCGTAGCGGTTCATTAAGTGCAATGACTCGGATTTATGTTCACAATGCAACTGTAATGAATCTGTAACATAACTCTGCTTTAATACCATTTATGATAAACACATCGATTTATGTGAAAGAAAAATGACAAGTGAAAATGATTACATTTTAGTGGTAGATGATGAACGCACTATTCGCGATATGGTTTGCATGGCGCTGTCTCAAGAGCGATTTCAATGGAAAGAAGCTAGTGATGCACATAAAGCTGAAGTAATAATAAAACAGCACCTCCCCGAACTTATTTTACTCGACTGGATGATGCCAGGTATGAGTGGTATCGATTTTGCGAGAAAGCTACGTCGTCATCCTGACACCATGAATATTCCAATTATTATGCTGACAGCAAAAGCTGAAGAAAATAATGTCATTCAAGGGCTAGAAAGTGGTGCCGATGATTACCTCGTGAAACCTTTTTCTCCACGAGAACTAATTGCGCGTATTAAATCTCTTTTGCGGCGAAGTAAAATAGAAAGCTCTCAAGATATAATCAATATCAACAACCTTATGCTTGATACTTCTTCATTCCGAGTTGAAGGAAATGGTCAAACCATTGACCTTGGACCTACCGAATTCAAACTGCTACGATTTTTTATGGAAAACCCTGAACGTGTATTCAGTCGAGAACAGGTACTAAATAATGTTTGGGGCGACAATGTCTATGTTGAAGAGCGTACTGTTGATGTGCATATTCGTCGACTACGCAAAGCTCTTGAAACAACAGGGCACCAAGAGCTAGTTCAAACTGTACGCGGTGCAGGATATCGTTTATCCAATAAATAATGGATTTTTTTTATGTTACCGCAACAAAAAAATGAAATAACCTACCTCAGCATGATTGTTATCACCAGCATTTTTGTTGGTTATGTATTTGATCAAATAATCCTTTTTGTCATGCTAGCGTTGTTTGGTTACATTTTTTTTATGCTCAAAAACCTCTTCAAGTTACATAACTGGATATCGGATAGAAAAAAAGAATTACCGGATGCTCATGGTTATTGGGGTGAGATATTCAACGAACTCTACCTTTTAGAAAAACAAAAGAAAAAACAACAAAAATTACTTTCTACCGCCTTATCACGTTTTAAAAAAGCAGCAGAAGCCCTTCCCGATGGTGTGGTGATACTAAGCCAAAACAATGAAATTGAATGGGTTAACCCTATTGCTACTTCCGTATTAGGTATCAGTTATCCAAAAGATAGTGGACAAAAAATTAACAACCTCATTCGTCACCCTAGCTTTCAACATTACTTAGACAGGAGTAATTACAGCAAATCTATAACGCTGCCCTCTCCCTCAAAAACAGATAAAACCTTAACCATTCAGATCATTCCTTTTGGTTACAAACAAAAAATGATTTTTTGTCGTGATATTTCCCACATTACTAAATTAGAAGAAATGCGTACTAATTTCGTATCAAATGTTTCACATGAAATGCGCTCACCATTAACAGTATTAACCGGTTATTTAGAAATGTTTTCAGATAAAAAAACTATCGATGAAAAGAGTTTTAAATTAGGCGTTGATAACATGTATCAGCAAGCAATTCGCATGCAACGCCTTGTGACTGATCTATTAGCTTTATCTAAAATGGAAACCGCTCCTGTTGAACACACTAAGCTAGTTAATGTATCTCCTCTTCTCATTAGCTTAAA
>JAUVGM010000277.1 GCA_030593785.1 Gammaproteobacteria bacterium
TTTGCGGACTGGAAAAGGCTTTACTTCCAGGGTAGGAGAAAAGAAATAATAGTAAAATTATCGTGTTTATAAAAAATGAGGTATGAATAGTGCGGATTCTTTCTATATTCATTTTAGAATATCCTAATATCATTCTGCTAGATATATTATAGACAAAATAAAACGAATCATACCAATAACCTTAATTTTCTTGAGACTAAAGTTATTGGCCAAATTATAGTTGTTATATATTTATAATTTTTCCTGCATGAATTTTTCAAGCTCAATAATTGTTTGATATTCAAAAAGATCAACAACATCAACAATATCCGGATAACGGTCATCAATTTGTTGATGAATTTCAGCAAGCGTTAATGAACTTATTCCTGACTCAAAGAAATTATCATTAACACCCAAGGTACTGTCTTCAATCACATCATCGCAAATATTTTTTAATTCTTGTTGTAATGGCGTTAATGATTCATCTGTAGAAGGTTCTTTAGCTTGAGTTAAGCTTTTAATCTCAGTCAATACTTCTGTGTATTCACCTTCAGCATAAGCATCGCCTAAAATACGGCGCTGTACTTTTCCACTGGTTGTTTTTGGAATACGTTTAACAGGAATAACATGATCAATTTCGAGACCAGACTGTTCATTTAAAACATGAGACGCTTGTTTTGCTAAATCAATAAAGTCTTTAATGTCTGCACGGTATAAAATAAAAATAATGAGTTCATCACGCTGTAATTTTTCATTCCATACGCCATAAACAACGACCTTTCCTAACTCAAGTCCTTCTATATTTAACAATAGATCTTCAAGATCATGAGGGTAATAATTTAAACCATTAGCAAATATAATATCTTTTGCACGACCGGTAATAATCAACTCACCGTTATGTATAAAACCCAAATCGCCGGTATCTAACCAGCCATCTGATGAGATGGCCGCATGGTTGGCTTCTTCATTTTTATAATAGCCTTGTGTAACGTTAGGCCCACTAATTTGAATGCTACCTACAATATCATCAGCAAAGACATTTTCTTTATCTGCAATACGCACCAAACAATCTAAAACAGGTTTGCCGACAATGGCAAAACTTAAGGCGTCTTTATTATCTGCATCAACAAATTTAATTTTTTCGCCGACATTTAGATTGTGACGATCAACATGCACTGCTCGATACTCTTCACCGGCTACCGGGAATGAAACGGCTAAGGTTGCTTCTGCCATACCATAAACAGTGAACATGGTTTCACGTTTCAAACCATACTCTTTCATTGTGTTTAAAAAGGTATCACATAGATCAATCGAAATAGGTTCTGCGCCATTGTAGATAAGGCGAACGGAAGAGAGATCAACATTTTCTATAGGTTTTTTACTTAATGCTTTTAAAAAATGTTTATATCCAAAGTTAGGTGAACATAAAACAGTAGCTTTTTTCTCACTGACTTTTTGCATCCATAACAAAGGACGGCGACTGAATAAATCCGTTGCCATTAAACATTGATTCATACGGTAAGCAATCATATTTAAATGAAAACCAATTAACCCCATATCATGCGTTAAAGGCATCCAGCTAAAACTGGTATCGGTTTCATTATATAAACCACCTTCACCAATCGCATTTAGATTAGTCATAATGTTTTTATGCGTCAGCATGACCCCTTTTGGATCGCTGGTGGAGCCTGAAGAAAACTGGATAAAGGCCAGGTCATCTGGTGCAGGCTCATGGACCTCACCTTTTTCTTCTGAATTTATATCTGAGACTAACAGGGTCTTTTCTTTAATATCTTTATAAGCTACAGAGAGTTTGTTGTCTTCAGAGTACTGTTGTAAACGTTCAACGTTGTCTTCTGTTGTATATAAATGAGGTCGTTCAAGCTTCTCAAAAATTTTAAATAATTTTGAACGGTGCTCATCACTGATACCAACAGCAATGGGCACGGGAATAATGCCACCTAAAATACAGGCCCAGTAAATATCAATAAATTCTTCATTACTACGTAAAAAGATAATGCATTCATCACCCGGCTTTAAACCGCGTTGTTGCAGAGCATGAAGTTTATTTAAAGCACGATCATACAAATCAGCATAGGTAATGATGACTTCTTTATCTTTGGCTTCGATAAAAGTAATAGTTCGGTCGGTGCACGCTTGCTTTTGCAAGGTTTCGACGAGCGTAGAGAATGTAATCATAGATTTAGTTTCTTATCTTTTGCTAAGTTTCATCATAATGCTGTTTTTGCTGCGCAAGTTTACCTGGGGATCGAGTTCAACCCCCTTTTCATCCACAACATATTCAAGTTTAAATTTTTTCGCCATTGTGCCTAAATGAATTTGCATTTCTACAATACTAAAGTAATCACCAATGCAACGACGAGGTCCTGCTGAAAATGGAATAAAAGCAAACTTGTGGCGTTTTTTGATTTCTTCCGGCGTAAAGCGATCCGGCATAAATGCTTCTGGCTCATTCCAAAAATCCGGATGACGATGCAAGTAATACGGCGCGAAGAAAATATTTGTTCCGGCTGGAATATCATAACCACACACCTTATCGTCTTTAATTGCAGTGCGTGAATACAACCAGACAGGTGGATATAAACGTAAGGCCTCTTCAATCACCTGGCGACTAAAAGGCATGTTACCCACTTCTTCAAACGTCGGTATCTCACCAGCCATACAACTATCTGCTTCGTCTTGAAGTTTTTTCTCTTCGGCAGGATTTTGTGAAAGTAACCACCAGGCCCAGTTCAATGTCGTGGCTCCGGTTTCGTGACCTGCAATAATCAGCGTCATGACTTCATCGATAATTTCCTTATCGGTCATACCTTCGCCAGTTTCTTTATCTTTGGCTTCCATAAAGGCTTCCAGAAAATCATCATAACGTATCGATGACTCACGACGCTCATCCATCAGTTGTTGTACTAATGATTTTAAGGCACGGAATTTCATAACAAATTGCATATCACGAGCCAAGTCATAGGTCAGAATCTCAAATGGATTCTTTCCTTCCTGCTCGATCAATTTGTCCATATCGTCACTAAACAAACAGCGCAGAATAATCTCGAGTGAGAGTTCACTGGTTTCGCTGGAAACATCCAGCAGTTCACCCTTTTCTGCTTTTTCCGTCCAACGTTGCAGCCAGACCTGATTGGCCTTTTGCATTTTCTTCGCTAGACCATCAATACACTTGCGGCTAAAGGCAGGTTGAATCAAGCGACGCTGTCTGCGCCAAAATGCACCATCACTGACAATAATGCCGTTGCCTAACAGCATTTTTACTCGCTCAAAACCGGGGCCTTTTTTATAATTTTCATGATTTTTGACAAGAATTGCTTTTACAGCATCCGGGTCGTTGATCAAAATGGTATTATTGCCCCGTGAAACAGGTTTGATCAGGGAAAAGTTGCCATATTCTGCAATATAATCCGCAATTATCGGGAAAGATTCATCCGTGGTATTAATGTCATACGGCGTTTCCGGACCGGCCGGTAAATTGGGTGATTTAGTATCTGTTGAGGTCATTTTTTAGAGCTTTTAGGACAATATGTCGGTAGCGATACTATATTATAAAGTCAGTCAGGAAAGAATAAGTTCAGCAAAACTATCTGAACAAATTACCGACTGGATTGATGAATTACCTGTACAAAAACAACAACAGGTTAAAAAAATACGCCAGCAAAATGATCAGGTATTGTCTTTAGCAGGCCTGCAACTACTTAAATTGGGTATGGCTGAATTTTCTGATATTCCTTTTTCTT
>JAUVGM010000205.1 GCA_030593785.1 Gammaproteobacteria bacterium
ATTGATGAGCAAATTAAAGATTTAATTGCAGAAAGCTCTCAACATCTCTTTAAAGCAAACCCACAATCTATTGAAGATATTCGCCAATACAAAGGTAGTCTGATTAGTTTTAGTGAAGACATGTTAGATATGCACCTGGAATTAAAACGATTCTTAAGAGAAAACTTATACCGCCATTATCGTGTTCATCGCATGAGCCATAAAGCAGGAAATGTTATTACTAAACTCTTTCAGTCGATGTTGAATGATCTTCGCCTTATGCCACCTGAATACCGCGAAAAAGCACTGTTAGAAGAAGAAAAAACTGCCGAAAGTGGACGCGCACGTATTGTTTCAGACTATATTGCCGGCATGACCGACCGGTATGCAATTAAAGAATATAAACGTATTTTTGACCCAACCGAATTAACCTGATTGAATTAGGAAGTTGACCTTATGATGATAAACTCATACTAGTATATTATGCGTATATATATGCAAATTCCGGCGATAGAAGAAAAGCCCTCCCGTTATTACCAATTATTATTATTGGAAGATTTATTAGATGGCTGGACTTTAATCCGGGAGTGGGGACAACAAGGCCGTTCAGGTCGAGTTAAACGAGACCATTTTGAAAATCGTGAAACGGCAGAAAATGCATTATTACGCGTTCGTGACTCACAACTAAAACGGGGATTTAAAGTGGTATTCATGCAAGGACAAGATCAACCTCTTTAAATTGAGTTATGATATTAAGGATAAACACTTATGACTTATGACCCCCAAAATTATGATTTATCGAGCATGGATCAGCTTAATCGAGTTGAACCCACCTACCTTGCATCATATGGTTTAACTGAAGCCCCCTTTTCACAACAACAAGATGATCGTTTTTTATATTTAAATTCTGAACTCACCGAACAACTAGGCTTACTCAAACACTATACCCAATATGGCAACCTGTTACTTATCGTAACCGGTGAACGAGGCATAGGTAAAAGTAGTCTTAAACAACGATTTATCAATACAGCACAAGAAGAATGGCAAATATGTGAAATCCAATCACATACCATGATGGATGCCAGCATGTTATTAAAACAAATCGCTCATGGTTTTAATATTACAGAACCACCTCTTGACCCTTCCGCTTTATTTGAAGTACTCAGTGTGCAACTTGATCATATGCGTCAAGCATCTTATGTCCCTATTTTAATCATCGACGATGCTCATGAACTACCTCAGGATGCTCTGCAATCACTGCTTTACCTGGCAGAAAACCATTCCGATCAACAAACTGCATTACGTATCATTTTATTCTGTGAACCTGAAATAGAAATAATGCTGGATGATCCAGCCATTCATTCTTTAAGAGATCGCGTAACGCATAGCATGGAAATTTCATCTCTGGATGAAACAGAGACAGCTGAATATTTACGACATCGCTTAGCTGTCGCTGGCCTTGATGGAACCAGTCCTTTTACACCAACACTTGTGCATAAAATATTTAAAGCATCTTCAGGTATCCCTGCAAAAATAAATGAGTACGCACATCAAAATTTACTGGATGACAAAGAACCTGTTACTGCTGATGAATTCGATATAGATGATGAACTCATGCATGAGACAAAATCATTTAATTTACGCAATATGGTATTAGGTGGAATTGCTTTAGCCATTGTCATTACCGTTTTACTTTTTCAGGATCGTATTAATAGTTTATTTGAAGAACCTATACAGGTTGCAGTCGAAACAAAAGATGAGCCAGTCCAAAATAATAAGCCAATAGCTAAAAAAATTGATCCGGCAGATATTAAACCACCAGTTAAATCCGCAGAAGAAAAAACCATTGAGTTTTCTTTAAATAAACCTCCTGTAGAAAAAGTGACGCCTCCCATAAAAACCATTGAAGAAAAAACCAAGAAGCAGATAGCACTAAAACTAACGTCAATAAATCCAAGCCCGATATCAACCAGTAAACAACGTCAAATTATTTCCATCAGTGGCTCTGGTTTTAATAAGCGACAAAAAGTTAAAGTGAGCTGGACAGATAAAGTAAAAATTCTCTCTGACACTCAGGTTACTTTCACCAGTGATACTTATATTAATTTAATACTCAATGTTGGCATGCAAGCCGATACCTGGAAAGTAACCGTTATTGATCCTGAGCTGAATATAGAATCAAATACGATCAGTTTTGATGTAGTTTCTACTGAAGAAAAAAAGGTGTCACCTCAAACTAAAATAACCAAACAAGAAAAGATAATTACTAAAACACCGACCGCTAAATTAGAAACAAAAATCATCAATGGCTTGTACGGACAGAGCTGGATAAAACAGCAAAATAAAAATCATTTCACCTTACAGCTTTTAGGTACACACAATAAAAACACATTACCAAGCTACATTAATAAGCATTCGTTAAAGAATGATGCCGCTATATTTAAAACTCAACGAAATGGCAAAGACTGGTATACGCTAATTTACGGTTTCTACCCGACAAAAACTACTGCTCAGGCTGCTGCCAAACAATTACCAAAAGGTGTAGCAAAACCCTGGGTTCGCTCATTTGCGAGTATTTTTCCCTCATTGAGTAAAGAAACTTTAGTCAAAAATACGCCTATAATCGTTCCAACAACGAGCATTCCAAATAATCAGGAAGGTTGGTTATGGAGTCAGGATCCTAGTCATTACACATTACAGCTTGCAGCCGGCACAGACAAAAAGGCCATACAGGCATTCATTAAACGCCATAATTTAAAGGGCAAAGCGGTCTTCTTTCATCGACTCCGTGATGGTAAAGACTGGTACATCCTCGTTTATGGCAGTTATTCTGGCTACTCAATCGCCAAACAGGCCATTAATCAACTACCTGCAGCGGTACAAAAAGCCAATCCCTGGCTCCGTCGTTTTAGCGCAATACATGCTGAACTGAACTAAATATCCAATTCCGGCTTATCAGCCTATTAAGTATGGCAACCCATTGAAATTTATAGGTTTCCTAGCCAGTAACAGTACGTTTCGTCATACTATTTCACCCTCAAATCTTCCCTACAAACCTCTTTTTGGATTGAAGCAATTCGCCTCGCCCTGTATACTACTTTGCCATTTTACTCGGCGTTCCTGTTGAGATTTTCCACAAAAATGGACTGAATTTAAGCACTTTGTTGCTCCAGCAGAAACTCTGCGGATGTGACAATACGACGACGATTATCCGGTGATAAAGATAGTGAAGAAAAATAGACGCAACCCCGAATCAATACACACAAATTATTCTGGTATGAATGGTGGTCTTTACCGCCCTGAATTCGAACGTGATAACTGTGGTTTTGGCCTTATGGCACAAATGGATGGTAAGCCTAGCCATTGGTTACTAAAAATTTCAATTGATGCCCTTGCTCGTTTAACTCACCGTGGTGCTGTTGCCGCTGATGGCAAAACAGGTGATGGTTGTGGACTACTATTAAAAAAACCCGATAGTTTCCTTAAAGCAGCAGCGGCTGAACTCAAGTTCAACCTATCTGAACTTTATGCTGTTGGCATGGTTTTCTTAAGCACAGATAACAAAAAAGCAGAAACTGCCCGCCAACAACTCGAAACTGAGCTGACTAAAGAAGGCCTGATAATCGCCGGTTGGCGTGTGGTACCCGTCAATAAAGACGCGTGCGGTGAAGAAGCCTTAAAATCACTACCTCAAATTGAACAAATTTTTGTTAATGCTGCAGATGGCATGGACAGTACTGCTTTTGAAAGACACCTATATATTGGTCGTCGCCGTACTGAAAAAGCGCTAGAAAATAACGACGATGATTTTTACATTCCAAGTCTTTCTTCATCGGTTATTTCTTACAAGGGTCTGGTTATGCCAGAACACCTTCCGCATTTTTATAAAGACTTAAACGATGAAAGTTTTGAAACGGCCTTAGCTGTTTTCCATCAACGTTTCTCAACCAATACCTGGCCACAATGGCGTTTAGCTCAACCATTCCGTTACCTGGCACATAATGGTGAAATCAATACCGTTCAGGGAAATCGAAACTGGTCTGTTGCGCGCGGTCATAAATTTGAAAGCCCACATATTCCAATGGAAGATGTGCGCCCTCTTGTATCCATGACAGGTTCAGATTCAAACTCTATGGATAACATGCTCGAAGCTTTATTAGCGGGTGGTATGGATATTTTCCGTGCAATGCGTTTATTGATCCCACCTGCCTGGCAAAATGTCGCTAACATGGATGCTGACTTACGCGCATTTTATGAATATAACTCCATGCACATGGAATCATGGGATGGTCCAGCCGGTGTTGTTTTAACCGATGGTCGTCATGCGGCATGTAGTATGGATCGTAATGGTTTACGTCCAGCTCGTTGGATGATTACCAAAGATCGTCACATTACCATTGCATCTGAAATTGGTGTTTACCAATATGCACCAGAAGATGTTGCACAAAAAGGTCGTCTCAAACCCGGTGAAATGCTTGCCGTCGATACTGAAACGGGGGAGCTCATTTTACCTGAGATGGTTGATGAACGCTTAAAAAGTGCACAGCCCTATAAAAAATGGATGACTGAAAATGCCATTCATCTTGAGTCACAACTCAAAGCTGAAAATGGCGCAGACGCCATGGAAGCTGATACATTAGATGTGTATCAAAAACTTTTTCAGGTGAGTTTTGAAGAACGCGATCAAATACTTCGTGTATTAGGTGAAGATGGGCAGGAAGCTATTGGTTCTATGGGTGACGATACCCCCTTCCCTGTTTTATCACGCAAAGAACGTTCACCGTTTGATTACTTTCGTCAGCAATTTGCACAAGTAACGAATCCACCCATTGATCCAATTCGTGAACAAATTGT
>JAUVGM010000073.1 GCA_030593785.1 Gammaproteobacteria bacterium
TAGCGATTGCGGATCGGTTAGATACCTTAGTGGGTATTTTTGCTATTGGACAAACACCTACCGGTGATAAAGATCCTTTCGCATTACGTCGTGCTGCGCTTGGTGTGTTACGTATATTAATCGAGAATAATCTTGATTTGGATTTATTGCATTTAATTAAAATCACGGCCGAACAATATGATGCAGGTCTTAAAGCACATGATGCTGAGTTAGCCGTGTTTGATTTTATCCTGGATCGTTTACATGCTTATTACCTGGATAAAGGCATACGTGCCGATGTTTTAGATGCGGTACTAAGCACAAAACCATCTAAACCTCTCGATATTAATAACCGATTACTTGCTGTTGATGCTTTCCGCCAGCTTGCTGAAGCAGAAAGCTTAGCGGCGGCAAATAAACGAATTGGTAATATCCTTAAAAAAATAAAAGGTGCTTTACCTTCTAAAATTGATACAAAACTCTTCCAGGAAAATGCTGAGAAAGATTTATATCAAACATTAGCTAAACTTGATGATAAAGTTCAAAGTTTAATCTATGACGCAAAATATCAAGATGCACTAGCAGAACTTTCTACACTGCGCGCCAATGTTGATCAGTTCTTTGATGATGTTATGGTCATGGCCGATGACGAAAAATTAAAAAATAATCGCATTGCATTATTAAATAAATTGCATGGTTTATTTTTACAGATTGCGGATATATCAAAATTACAAAAATGACGAAGTCATTGCGAAGAAATAAAATGACTGTAGCAATGACAGGTTTAATAAAATTATGAATAGCGACTCTTACAAAGATATGCTTGCAAAAGTGCAAGCCTTTCACGATAAGCATGATTTTAAAAATACCGGTGGTGAAGAACTCACTTACCGTATTGCTTTAATGGCTGAAGAACTGGGTGAGATATCTTCTTGTGTCACCAAAGGTAAGAGTAAGGAAGAGCTTGCAGAAGAAACGGCTGATTTATTTATTTTATTGCTCGGTACTGCAATTGCAGCAGACTTTGATTTAAAACAAGCCTTCTGGGATAAAATGGACAAAATCATGCAACGCGAATCAAAAATGATCGATGGTCGTATACGTGTTTCTGAATTTAGAGATGTATAAAATTAAGATGTATAAAATCAAGGATTAACGATTAATGAAACTCGTTATTTTAGATCGTGATGGTGTCATAAATCAGGACTCTGATAATTTTATTAAATCGGTCGATGAGTTTATTCCTTTACCTGGCAGTGTCGAAGCAATTGCTAAACTCAAACATGCTGGTTACAAAGTTTTTATTGCGACCAACCAATCTGGTATTTTTCGTGGCTTTTATACCGTGGAAACTTTACATGCCATGCATGACAAACTTGCAGTATTATTAAAAGACTACGATGCAGAAATAGATGGTATAGAATTTTGTCCTCATGGGCCGGACGATAATTGTGATTGTCGCAAACCAAAAGCAGGCATGTACTTAAACATTGCAAAACAAGCTGGGCTAACTGACTGCTCTGATATTTTAGTGGTTGGTGATTCTCTGCGTGATTTACAAGCTGCGCAAACTGTTCATGCCAAACCACATCTTGTTCGAACGGGAAAAGGCGAGCGCACCATTAAAAAAGGTGAAGGACTCGATGGCATTCCTGTATATAATGACCTCTCTGACTTTGTTAGTGAGCTTTTGGAAGGCTCTAATATTTAGAGCCTTAAAAACCAGTTAAAAAACATATGTCTATATTTAAAAATCTACTGCAATATTTTTATTCGCTCGCATTTGTGAGCACCATGTTTATCTCTTCTGTCTATCTATCTATTATTGGAACACTGTTATTTCCTTTTCCATTCAATATTAGATACAGATTCATTAATTTTTATTCGGTATTAAATCTTTGGGTGCTTAAATATTTATGCAATATCAATTATCGTGTTGAAGGTTTAGACAATATCCCTGATGAGTCCTGTATTATTTTCAGTAAACACCAATCTGCTTTAGAAACCATGATGGTACAGCGAATATTTCCTCCTCTGACTTTTGTCGTTAAACAAGAACTCTTATGGCTGCCCTTTTTCGGCTGGGGCCTTCGTTCCATTGATCCAATTGCCATTGATCGTAAATCGGGGCGTAAAGCAATCGGACAGATTGTTGAGCAAGGTATTGAACGTCTGAAAAGAGGTATTTGGATTGTTATTTTCCCTGAAGGTACTCGCTCCAAGCCAGGTACTAAATTACCGTATAAAAAAGGTGGCGCAATTTTAGCTTCTAAAAGTGGGCATAAAGTCATCCCGGTTGCCCATAATGCAGGTGAATTCTGGCCTAAGGGCTTCTTTTCTCGCCAAACGGGGACTATCGTGATGAGTATTGGTCCCGCAATAGAAACTAAAGGTAAAAAGACCGAAGATATAATGAAAGAAGCGGAATGCTGGATCGAAACTAAAATGAAAGAGATCAGTACCGTGGCAACTTACCCTGGTTCTGATTGCTAGCATCTGTCCAACTATTTATCCCTGTTTCTTCAACAAGTAACATTATCAACGAAGATGGCTACTTTTAAGCAGTTTTACAGCATATTTAGTCCCTTTAACAGATGGCTCAAAAAACCAACAAATTTACTATATTATAATACTCTGATATACTTGGTTAAAATTTAAACTATTTAATTGATACGTCCAACCGGACGTATTTTTATTTACACAACTATATTCCGGAGTCGCACGCAATGCATAACCGCAAAACGTCCATTACCCAATTTATTATCGAAGAACAACGCCACATTGATTCAGCAACTGGTGACTTCACTTCACTTTTAAACGATATTTTCACTTCATGTAAAGTTATCTCAAACCTCGTAAACCAAGGCGAGCTCGTTGGTGTATTAGGTTCAGCAGGTACTGAAAATGTACAAGGCGAAGAACAGAAGAAAATGGATATCATCACTAACGATGTATTCCTTGAAACCAACGAATGGGCAGGTCACCTTGCTGCAATGGCTTCAGAAGAAATGGATGATATTTACCACATCCCTAAGCAATACCCACGTGGTAAATACTTACTAACATTTGATCCACTAGATGGTTCTTCAAATATGGATGTTAACGTTTCGGTTGGTACTATTTTCTCAATCGTACGTTGTAAAGGTGATTGCGCAAACCCAACAGCAGAAGACTTCTTGCAAGAAGGTACCGAGCAAGTTTGTGCGGGTTACGCATTATATGGCCCATCAACAATGATGGTTATCACGACGGGTAACGGCGTTAACGGTTTCACTTTAGATCAAAACATTGGTGAATTCGTATTAACACATCCAAAAATGACAATTCCTGAAGACACCCGTGAATTCGCAATCAACTCATCAAACTCACGTTTCTGGGAAAAACCTGTACAACGTTATGTTGATGAATGTTTAGCAGGTTCAACAGGCGAACGTGGTGAAGACTTCAATATGCGTTGGGTTGCCTCTATGGTTGCTGAAGTACACCGTATTCTGACTCGTGGTGGCATCTTTATGTACCCACTTGATTCTAAAATGGTTGCTAATGGTACCGAAGGTAAACTTCGTCTTTTATATGAAGCAAATCCAATGGCTTTCATTGTTGAACAAGCCGGTGGTGCATGTTCAACAGGTCGTGAACGCGTTATGGACATTAAACCTAAAGCTTTACATCAACGTGTACCTGTTATTTTAGGTTCTAAAAATGAAGTTGAACGTGTTGTTGCTTATCATAAAGAAATGGACGCTGACGCCGTTGCTTAAATAAAACCGTTAATTCTGTTTTTTTATTAAAAGCCCTGCTAGTAATAATAGCAGGGCTTTTTTATGCATACCTTTTTATTTAGTGTAATCTTATATATACCAATAAATACTAATATCATTTTTTAGTAAAAGGATTTGATATGTTATCTCGTTACACCGACGGTTTAATAAAATATCATAAATGGATTATTTTTATATCTGTACTTTTTTTTCTTACCTTGGGTACCGGCGCTAAAAACCTGACCGCTACCAGCGACTTCCGTATTTACTTCAGCGACGATAACCCTCAACTTGTTGCCTTCGAAAATCTGGAAAAAATCTATGGCAAGCAAGATTCTTTATCCTTTTTTATTCAGCCAAGGAATAAAAATCTTTTTACAAAAGAAAATCTCACCTTAATTTGGGAGCTAACCGAAAAATCCTGGGATTTACCTTATGCAACCCGGGTTAATTCCTTAACAAACTATCAACATACCGCCGTTGAAGGTGATGACTTAAATACGGACTATTTACTCGACGATCCTGATTTATTAAGTCCAGAAAAAATTAAATATATAAAAGATGTTATTTTAAATGAGCCCAGCCTGATTAATTTTCTTACCGATAAAAATGGACAAGTAACAATAATAACAGTCCGTTTAACCATGCCCAATGAAGTTTCAAAAGCCAATACAGAAACTATTTTAGCTGCACGTGAATTACGTGAACAATTTGCACAACGTTATCCAGATGTAAAAATAAATATTGGTGGTAGTAGTGCTGCTGGTGTATCACTCGGCGATGCAGTTGCAACCGATATGAGTACCCTGGTTATCGGCAGCTATTTAGTTATTATCACCGCACTCATATTGTTATTGCGTAGCCTGCGCGGCATGATCGCAACTCTTTTACTCATCACCTTTTCAATTGTTATGACCATGGGTATCTATGGTTGGTTTAATTACACCATGTCACCCGTTGCAGGCTGGGTACCCAGTATTATTATGACCATTGCTGTCGCTGATAGTGTTCATATTCTTATATCCTATTTTCACAGTCTCCATAACGGACTGAACCGTAATGAGGCCTTACATGAATCACTGCGCATTAATGTAAATCCTGTTTTTGTTACCAGCTTAACCACTATTATTGGTGTTTTATGTCTTAATTTTAGTGATTCTCCACCCTTTCAAGATCTGGGTAATATGGTTGCAATAGGCGTACTGATTGCATTCATTTTAAGCATGACACTTCTACCTGCCTTAATCACATGGATGTCAATCGATAAATCAAAAATCAATCGTTCCAGTAAAGTATGGATGGATAACTTTGCAAACTGGGTAATATTGCAACGACGTAAAATTCTTATTGTTATGTCGGCATTTACGCTTGTGATTATTAATTTTATCCCGAATAACGTTCTCACCGAAGAGTGGCACAACTATTTTGATGACTCATTTGAAATACGTAATACCGTTGACGGAGTGAATCAAAATCTCTCTGGTGTACATTATTTACGTTATTTAATTAAGAGTGGTGAAGAAAATGGCATCCATGAGCCTGCCTATCTTAATACTCTTGAAAATTTTTCTATCTGGCTAAAACAACAAGAGAACGTTGCTTATGTCTCAACTCTTGCTGACATAAGCAAGCGTCTTAATAAAAACTTACATGAAGATCAACAAAGCTGGTATCGCATTCCAGACAGCCGAGAACTCGCCGCTCAACTTTTTTTACTCTATGAAACAGGTTTGCCACGTGAATTAAATCTGGATGACCTGGTAAATCACAATCGTGATTCAACCCTGGTCACGGTTATTGTGCATAAAACAGATTCTGAATTTTTATTAGATTTAGACAGACGTGCACAAAATTGGTTAAAACAATATGCGGCAAAATATGAAAGCAGTGAAGCGACCGGGTTAGATATGATTTTTGCACATATCAATCATCGTAATATTCGTAGCTTATTAAAAGGAACTTTTATTGCATTAATACTTATTTCATTTGTTCTTATTATTGCGCTTAAATCTGTACGTCTTGGATTAATTAGCCTTATCCCAAATCTCGTACCGGCAGCATTAGCCTATGGAACATGGGGAATATTTATTGGCAAAATAGATATGTCTGCATCTATCGTTATTTGCATGAGCCTTGGAATTGTTGTTGATGATACAGTGCATTTTTTGAGTAAATATTTACGCGCACGGCGTGAAAAAGGTTACGACGTTAACCAGGGCATGCGTTATGCTTTTAATACAGTCGGTATTGCACTTATGATTACCACTGCTGTACTCGTTTCCGGATTTTTAGTATTAGCAACTTCTCACTTTTCACCCACCTGGGTCAGTGGTTTATTACTCGCGATCACACTTAGTTATGCTTTATTAACTGATTTTCTACTATTGCCACCATTACTCAGTGTTTTAGATTCAAAATTATATAAAAATACTGCTAGTAAATAATCAAATGGACTTGCTGCAAACACACAATATAGACTGCCCCTACTGCGGTGAAACAATACAAGTTGTTATTGATTGCTCTATTTCAGAACAGGAATATATAGAGGATTGTCAGGTCTGTTGTCGGCCTATAAATATATTTGTATCAATAGAAGACGACTCCATACAAATACACGTTGCACACGAAAATGAATAGCGCGCTAATTACATGGCTGTAATAAGCCCGTTTCTAACATTGATGAAAGTTGTTTTTTCCATATTTTTTGACCAGTAGCCCAAGTATGCCCGCCCTCAACCGACACGATATGATTCTTATCTAAAATATTTTCAAATAATTTTATAGCGTCGATGTACCTATCTTGTTTTCCATATCCAAGGTAAAGATTATTAAGTTTGTTTTTTGACGATTTTTCTTTTAACCACACCCATAAAAACTGTAATCTTTTCTCCAGAGCAAGCTTACTTTCATCTGAATCTGGCTTCCAATTTTTAACTTCTTTTGCATCTCGCAAATCTTCTATTAAAGGTGTGTTAGCCACATAAGGTGCTAATGTCACTACACCACAAATATCTTTTTCATATTTTATATTAAACAACAATGAATTTAAGCCACCTAATGAAACACCCACTAACCAGATATTTTTGTAACCGCTATTCTTAGCTTGTACAAATACATCTTTCTCTATTCTTTCTATCATCATTTCTTTTGCTAAATGAAAAATATTTACATTAGCCGAGACCATATCGGCTATAATTCCTGCCTTTCTAGCAAGCGAAAAAAATGCTTCATCTTTGAATTTTTCCGCAGTGTCATATAAGCCTGGGAAAAATATTATTAATCTGTCTGTCTTTTTACCTGTCTTATCCCATAACAAATCCACAGGCTTTTTCACATCTACAAATAATGCACAGGCAACAGATGTAAGAGCAATTATCATCAATAAAATGATCTTGGTTTTTTTACCCAGCCTCATAATTTTTCACTCATTTTCACTGCAAAACATAATTATGCATAAACATTACCATGCAAAACACACTATACTCAATGAAAACTTATTAAGGATACCTCTATGAAACGCCTATTTATTGTATTTTTAAGCTCAATCTTTTCAATGTCTATTCAGGCCCAAACTGTTGCAGATATTGAAATAGCAGACACTGTTTCTCATTCAAGCCAATCAACCAAACTTATTTTAAATGGCGCAGGAATTCGAACAAAATTTATTTTTGATATTTATATTGGCTCCTTATATTTAGAAAAAAAACAACTTCAGCCAAATGAAATATATATAAAATATCATGGTGCAAAAGAGGTCTATAAAGCACCCGGTGAAAAGCGAATTAGTATGCACTTTCTCTACGATGAAATAAGCAAGGAGAAACTTGTTAGTGGCTGGAATGAAAGTTTCGAAAACAATCTCACCAAAAAAGAACTTTTAAAATTCAAAGATCAAATAAATCAGTTCAACAACCTTTTTGTTGCTGTAAAAAAAGGTGATGTTATTAACCTGAACTTTATCCCAAATACTGGTACCTATGTTGTTCTTAATGGAGAATCAAAAGGGCTTGTTAAAGGTGACGATTTTTTCGTCGCATTGCTAAAAATATGGTTAGGTTATGAGCCAGCAGACTCTGAACTTAAAGAGGCGATGTTAGGAAAAAGACCGAACGATAACTATTAACTATTTTATTTTTATAAACATAAAAAAGCCGGTAATAAATATTACCGGCTTTTTATTTTCTAGCATTAAAAATACTTATTTAATAAATAGCATTTCCTGATACTTAGGTAACGGCCATAACTTATCCGCTACTTCTGTTTCAAGGATGTCAGCATGTTCACGTACTTTGTCCATCAATGCGCGAATATCATTTGCACAATATTGCATGTGCTCATTAGTTAATGCAAAATCTTCTTTTGCAGATGCTTCAATAAGCTCATTGACTGCTGCCATCATAGCATTTGCTCTTGCTGCAACTATTGTCGCTGTGTTGTTATCTAAATCAATACCCATTTCTTTCATACCAGAAGCCGCTTCTGAAAGATTTGAAAGGTAACTAATTGCTGCTGGGTAAATTAATGTTTTAGCCATATCAACAACCAACTTAGCTTCAACTTCAATTGATAAAATATATTGCTCAGCATAAATTTCATAACGACTTTCTAATTCAACTGGCGTTAATACACCTGTTGTTTTAAATAGCTCTACGATTTCTGCATCTTGTAGGTATGGAAGTGCATCTGCTGTTGTTGGCAAGTTTTTCAAGCCACGTTCTTTAACTGCTGCTTCATGCCATTCCGCTGAATAACCATCGCCACCAAATACTGCGTTGCCATGTAAAGACATTAATTCTTTAAGTACTGCAATAACAGCGGCTGTGCGATCATTATCTTTTAATGCTGCTTCAAGTTTAACAGCGATCCACTCTAGCGAATCCGCTAACA
>JAUVGM010000114.1 GCA_030593785.1 Gammaproteobacteria bacterium
CAATGCAGCAAGTGCATTCCACCCAATTAATAAAGAATTGTTGCTTTAATTTTTTAGTGAAAAAATCACCTTCTATATTCACTAATTAAAAAAATTAAAGACCAATTAATTCAGCATGAAGTCCGTTTCGTGTTGCGTCAGCCAGTAAATCTCTTGAATTAATTAGATCGGGATCATAACCCACAATCATAAAATGTGGTTTTTTATCCAAACTATCTGCAGTCATAACACCTGATAAATTCAACAAACTGTCCCTGAATGATTCACGTTTATCATGAGTAGTGTCTTCGTCGATATGAAGGGTAACGTCCGCCATTTTAATATCCACAACAATTCCTCCTTTTTAAAAAATTAAAAAAGCGCAATTTTATAAATACTTCGCACAATATAATTTTAGTTCATATTTTATTCTTCGCCACGAAAACAACGAAAAATACCATTTTTACTTTTGTTGTATTTATCATAAATAATAAGGATATTGTTGTGTGAATGACTCACCACTCTGTGGCATAATGCGCGCCCTTTTGACATATATAACATTCGGACAGTCTCTTGATTACTACAGCAAATATCACAATGCAATTTGGCGCAAAACCCTTATTCGAAAATATTTCCGCAAAATTTGGTAATGGCAATCGCTATGGCCTGATTGGTGCCAACGGTTGTGGTAAATCAACTTTCATGAAAATACTCACTGGTGAACTTGAACCTTCTTCTGGAAACTTTTCGATTGATGTCAATGAGACTGTTGGTAAATTAGGCCAGGATCAATTCGCCTTCGAAGAATATACAGTGCTTGATACTGTCATCATGGGTGATCCTCGCCTCTGGGAAATTAAAGAAGAGCGTGACCGTATTTATTCTTTACCAGATATGAGTGAAGAAGAAGGAATGAAAGTTGCCGAACTCGAAACTGAGTTTGCAGAATTAGATGGTTACACCGCTGAATCGCGTGCTGGTGAACTGCTCTTAGGTCTCGAAATTCCTGAAGAACAACATACAGGATTAATGAGCGCCGTTGCACCAGGTTGGAAATTACGCGTATTACTTGCTCAAGCATTGTTTGCTAATCCAGATATTATGTTACTCGACGAACCAACGAATAACCTGGATATCAATACTATCCGTTGGTTAGAAAATATTCTTAATGAACGTAAAAGTACTATGATTATAATTTCACATGATCGTCATTTTCTTAATAGTGTTTGTACCCACATGGCCGATTTGGATTATGGTGAACTACGTCTTTACCCTGGTAACTACGATGAGTACATGACAGCATCTACTCAGGCACGTGAACAGTTACATGCTGATAACGATAAGAAAAAGGTACAAATGGCTGAACTACAAGCTTTTGTGAGTCGTTTCTCTGCCAATGCATCTAAAGCAAAGCAAGCAACATCACGTGCGAAAAAATTAGAAAAAATCGAACTCACTGAAGTCGTAGCATCAAGTCGTAAAAGTCCTTTTATTCGTTTTGAACAAGACAAAAAACTTTATCGTATCGCATTAGAAATTGAAGACATGAGTAAAGGTTTTGATGATAAACCATTATTCAGCGGCTTAAATTTATTAGCCGAAGTTGGCGAGCGTATTGCTGTCATTGGACCTAATGGTATTGGTAAAACAACGTTATTACGTACCCTGGTGCATGATTTAGCACCTGACAGTGGTCATATTAAATGGTCAGAAAACTCAAACATTGGTTACTATGCACAAGATCATTCAGGTGATTTTGAAAATGACATGTCCCTTTTTGACTGGATGAGCCATTTCAAACAACCCGGTGATGATGAGCAGGCTGTCCGCTCTATTTTAGGTCGTATGTTGTTTTCTCAGGGTGATATCGATAAATCTGTTACTAAAATTTCAGGTGGTGAACAAGGTCGTATGCTATTTGGTAAGCTAATGATGCAAAAACCAAATATCCTCGTGATGGATGAACCTACCAACCACTTAGACATGGAATCGATTGAAGCACTTAATCTCGCATTAGAAAATTATGCTGGCACACTTATTTTTGTCAGCCACGACAGAGAGTTTGTTTCTTCGTTAGCAACGCGTATTATTGAACTATCGCCAACAGGCGTTACCAACTATAGTGGTACATATGAAGAGTACTTGCGCGACCAAGCAACTGATTAATTAAATAATAAGAGCAATACCTATGAAACTACTTATACGTAATCTCGCACGCACAACAACAGAAAAAGAACTTCAGTCTCTCTTTGAACCTTTCGGTACCGTACAGTCATGCACTTTGGTTATGGATAAAGAAACCGGAACGTCAAAAGGTTTTGGTTTTGTTGAAATGCCAAAACAAGGCGATGCCAAAGCAGCAATGAAAAGTATTAACGGCAAAGAGATTGCCGGAAATAAAATTCGCGTTAAAAAAGCAGAAGCTAAATAATCTCAATTTATTGTTGCGAAATATAAAACTATCTAGAAAAAATATCGTAATCGAAACTCGTATCTCTGATCATTACGTTTCTCTAAAAATTCACTATTGTTGTCGCCATAAAGTAAAGTCGCTTTAAAGCGAAGTTCAAGGTTCTGTATGCCAGTGTAGATAATTTCAGGTGATAAAGAATAACTATTATCACCAAGATTATAGATGGTCGTCAGTGCTGGAACAAAATATACCCAGTCAAAAGGTTCCTTAGTGCTGAGTCGAAGGTAGAGATACTCTTCCCCGGGGTTTCGGGTAAGAAAAGATTTTTCGCCAACGGATGAAAGCGTTGTTAACAAAGCCGTGTTATTGCTTGTATTAGCACTATCCACAGCAGTAAAAAATGATTTCATCTCAGCTGCGGAGTAGCCACTATTATTTCTATAATATTCAGCGATAATAGTCGTGTCATTATCTGTTAGATAACGTAAACCTAATAACCAGCGAGTGGTTGAACCAGTTTGACTACTCACTGCCCCACTGTCAGATACAAGTTGTCGAGTAACCTCGTCAAAATAAGCCCATTCCCCATGCACCTCAAATTGAGTGTTTATGTTTTTTGAAAAATCAAATCCATATCGTAAACTGCGGCTACCCTGATTTAAATAAACGACATCAATGTCTGTATCTTTATAAAGCAGGTATAGTTTTGCAGCAACGTTGTTATGCTCGACTTGACCAAAGTCCTCATTTATTTTATCTGTAACAGGTAGTAAGACCGGAGTAAAAGCCAACGTCTTAATTTCGCCAGAATAACTTTTGATGATATCTGCTGTGACAACAGCATAACCTTCACGTGAAAGTTCGGGTTCACCAGGATCTTTGGGACGCTCAACAAACCCCACAGGATTCCAGGCATAACCTTTACCCCATTTAATGGCTTTTTTCCCAGCCTCGAGAGTAATTCCTGTCGCAGGTTGATAGGTTGCAACGGCTTCATAAAGATTACTCTGCTGTACACTAACAAGCTCGTTATCATAAACTTCAGAATGAAAATTAAAACGTGCCTGCCACTTATCCCACTTATAGTCGCCATTGAGTTCTATTATGCCCGTGTTCTGTGTGAGTGAATCAGGCGGTGTTTTATTAATAAAAAAAAGAGCATTGGCAGCAGCATCTTGATTAAGCTTCTGATAATTCAATGAGTAATCAATGTACCCGCCCAAGCGATAGTTTTTCTTTTGGTATGAAGACACATCAAAACTAAAGTCTTCTACTGCTAAGCTGTAACCCGACAACAAAAATAATATCAGCATGAAAACATGCTGTGCAATTCTCATCGTAAACTTTCAATCTGTGACATGTAATTTAGCGTAAAGACTTCATCCGCAAATTTGCGTTTTTTGATATTGGAAAATAACATAATGGATTGATAGCCTTCATAAAGTGGACCATCAGTTTGTAACATAGCAGGACGAATGATACCGTTACCAAAATCTTTGATCTTGGAATAATGAAGTGTTTTAATTAACAACCCACTTGCAGCATAAGCCTCTATTATTGTTGGTACCAAATTTTTCTTATCAACCCACATCTTTAATCGATCATATGCAACACTATTGGTTTTAGCTTTCAATTCCAGAATATACTTATCCTTCTCATTCTTCATTCCGGTTACATTATATTCCTGATTATAATCCAGACGTAAAATATCAGAATTATTGAAAACACCCCCAACGACTGATTGTAAGCTGGTGATGCGTAAAGGCTTGCCCACATTGGGGATATACAACCACATGTTATCGCCATCACGTAGTGAGCTACGCCCCTTCTCACTGGGCGGATCAAGAAACAAGGCAACCATTTTATCTCGCCCTTTTTTAATACTATAAAGAACAAATTCTTTACGGTCCCCGTCAGGCTCAATGTTGATCAATTTACGATACATTTCATAAGATTCGGGTTGTAAATTACGATCGACTTTTTTTAATATTGCTGTGCCGTCTTCTGCAAAAGCAGCACTTGTTAAAAATGCGGTAACAAGGTAAAAAATTGATAAAACTATTTTTATTCGCATAGTTTGATTCTCTTAAAGTATAAATATATTAGAAATGACGTAACGCCTCGATAGGATCCATTCTTGATGCTTTCCATGCCGGTTGTAAGCTTGCCAGTACAGAAACTAAAATCACTACCCCTGAAATTATTAACACTTCATTTATCGCCAAAGTAGGTTGAAGAACAAGATTCTCCTGCCGGCCAAATGAAAACGAAATAGTTTTGACGTTCATAACATAGACAATCATAAAACTAATCACTGAACCAATAAATGCACCAAGAATGCCCAGCAACAAACCTTCAGTAACAAATAACGAAAGTATACGTGAAGGTATTGTACCAATTGCGGCAATGGTACCAATTTCATTTATACGTTCATACACCGCCATTAACATCACATTCATAATACTAATTAGTACGATAGCAACAAGCATCACCTTAATGAAGACATCAAGCATATCAATCATTTTAGCAATATTAGAAAATGGTGAGAGCTTTTCCCAGGTATGTACATCAAATGCGGGGTTGCCTGCCTTGTTATTAAACTGCCCGAAATAAGCACTCATTTCTTTGTGAATTTTACTCAGATTTTTTGATGACTTTAAACGAATAGCAACTTCACTAATTTCATTGTCTTCCATGCGTAATAGATTGCGAGCATCATCTATATGCATATAACCATCACGCCCACCCGGTCCGGAGATACCTTCAAGCACACCGCGTATCATAAACGTATTGCCATTAACCGAACCTTCACGATTAGTCGCAACAATTACTATTGAGTCACCAACTTTAACCTTGAGCCCTTTAGCAATCAGTTCAGGAATCACAATTTTTCCTGGTTCAACAAACGCTGCTTTACGATCACCTTGTATCAACCTTCCAGGCAGTAATGGAGAAGTCGCAATTTCCATCTCTGGTACAATAGAGTTAAATCGAATACTCGTGGTTTCTTTAAAGTTACTAAACATAGCGCCAAATTTAACCCGCATTGTCCAGGCCTCAATATCATCGCGTTCACTAAGATAGTCGGTAACTTTCTCTACCATCGCCGGTTTCATATTTAATGTCAGAGGTAAGCTTTCGATAGAGGCAACGTAACCCTTTTTGTGGATCTGAACATGGCCAAGCATGGAATCTGTAATCTGACCAACCATCAAAGCACGAAAAGATCCTGACAGGGAAATGAATAATAAAACAGCCACAATGCCGATAGTAATAAGTAATGTAGTGAGTATTGTTCGACGCTGGTAGCGCATCAGGTTTTTAGCAGCAATTTTAAGAATATTCATCATGATGCCAACTCCTCTTTGTTTTCGATACTTCCATCAACAAGAGTATAAGTCACTTCGGCTTCCGCCATTATTTTCGGATCATGTGTTGAAAATATAAATGTTGTATCAAACTTTTCGCGCATCGATTTCATTAAATCAATAACACGGTGAGCAGTCATACTATCCAGGTTAGCCGTTGGCTCATCTGCAAGTACTAATTTTGCATTAGTAACAAGTGCCCTCGCAATTGCCACTCGTTGTTTTTGTCCGCCAGATAACTGACTGGGAAGCTTGTTTGCCTGGTCCTTCATCCCAACAGCATCGAGTAATTCCATTACTTGTTTACGTCGTTTTGCCGCTGCCCAGTTTTGCACCATGATAAGTGGGTATTCCACATTTTCATAAACAGTCAACACAGGGATTAAATTAAAATCCTGAAATACAAAACCAATATTCTCCCCCCTAAAAATAGCAGCTTGTTTCTGGTTCAATGAAGAAACGTCAGTACCGGCTACAAGTAACTGTCCACAACTTGGTGAGTCCAGACAACCAATCATATTTAACAAAGTACTCTTGCCGCTACCCGAAGGACCGACAAAACTCACAAATGAACCCACATCAATGTTAAAGCTAACTTCGTTAATAGCCTTAACTGCAATATCACCGGCTTGGTAAGTTTTGCAAAGGCCGCTTGCTTCAATAAGTGACATATGAATTTTCCTTAATTTTTGAGACAACCTGTCTTAATTTACCTAAATTATTAGAATGATATAGCAAACTATTCAAATATATTCACCAATAAGCACATTAAATATATGTTTTCAGGGTGTAACTATACTAATAAGCCATCAATATTATTTCAGAAGAAAACACTTTATTTGTTAGAACAAACTACACTGTTTATAGAACATACAGTAAGGATGTTCTATATCATAACTTTTATTTAATAGGTCTGTTACAAATGTTTTTCTTTAAACGGCTTTTCAAACCAAGAGGTGAATGCAAATGAATACTTATATTAAATATTTACTCTTCATTATTACATTAAGCATGGCTTTTCCTGCTACCTCTGTTTTTGCCGAAGACCAGGTGTATGGTTGGCAAATGATGTCAGAACAAGAACGACAAGAACATCGTACTAAGATGCAAAACATGAACACCGAAGAAGAAAGAAACCGTTATCGCATGGAGCATCGCAAAATGATGGAGCAACGCGCGAAAAAACAAGGCAAATCTTTATCTGATATGCCAAGAAACATGATGGATGAGCGTGGTTCAGGTCATATGGGCTCCGGTGGAGGTATGGGTTCAGGAGGTAGAGGTGGCCGCCAGTAGTAATAGTGTTTGATCACGCTTAATGAAGTTTTAGCCTTTATGAAGGGTCAGCTATCACTGGCTCTTTTTTCGTTTTGATTTAAAGATTCGACATCTTTATCAAAAAGGGAAACTCTCTCATTTGCAAGTGATGTATCAGATTTGGTTTAAACTTTTACAATTAATGGCAAAGAGATTTCAAGTAATAAAA
>JAUVGM010000229.1 GCA_030593785.1 Gammaproteobacteria bacterium
GAAGTTTTTGGTTTATACGACACACCCACGGTATTAAATGGTCACTGTAAACTGATGATGCATTTATTGTCACCGGCGCGACATCCCATGCAGGTAACACAAGATTTAAACAGCTTCTGGCAAACCACCTATCATGATGTAAAAAAAGATCTGCGTGGAAAATACAAACGACACTACTGGCCAGACGATCCCTTCACTGCACAGGCAACTAGCAAAACAAAAAAACAAATGAATCGTGATACCTAGACCCGAAGGGTGAGGTAAATTAAATTTAAATCACTCAGCCCCCTTTAATTTTCATGCACTCAAAATTAACTACCCTGCTTTAGTTAGAGATAAACTCAAGGAGTTGTCGGTAATCATTATTGTCTGCGGCACGTAATGCTTGAATATAATTTTGACGATGCTCACCATCTTTTTCTAATGGTGTTGCTCCCCAATTAACAGGGGCAACGCCTAATACCTTTTCTAATATCACATCCGTCATAATACGCGCATGTCGTCCATTACCATTTGGAAATGGGTGAATCTTTACTAAACGATGATGAAACCGTGCCGCAAACTCTTCACGACTAAAGGTTTTATTCTCAACCCAAAATTTCACATCATCCAACAAATTACGTAGCTCTACAGGAATATGTACGGGGTCAATTCCAATGCTTTTCTCTGAATGCCTAAATTGACCAGCCCATGACCACACCGCTCCAAATAACTTTTCATGTAACGCTTTTAAAAAATCTTCAGAAATAAAATCTTTATATTTTCGTTGCCGTGCTAACCAGTTATACCCTTCCTGAATATTTTGTTGTTCTAACTGATCCAACTCATCCCGTGTTTCAATATGGGGGAATTTCAATCCTTCCAATTCATCAGGGTTGAGCGGTGTTGCACCATCTGGGTCATCCATTACCATCTCTCACTCCTATTAATTAGTCTGCCCATAAATCTCGCGGCATTTCTCTTACTAACCGTTCAGTTTCAAAATTCACCTGTTCCTGTAACTTTTCACTTGATAATTGCTGCGCTTCCAGCTTCATTTGCACATCGGTTTTACTCACCAACTGCTCTGCTTTTAGCTTCGCTCTATCACGAATCATGCTATCAACAGACTGTCGAGGCACAAGAGCATAAACCAAATCACAATCAAGCGTATCCGCAACACGACGGAGTTGTTTGAGGGTAATACGATCCTCAATTTCCATGCGTTCCATCTGTGAAGCCTGGGATTTACTCACATCAAGCCGCGTAGCGAGTTGTGGACCGCTCATACCCAACGTTTTACGTAAAGTACGAATCCAACCCTCTTTAGGTCGACTTATTTGTTTAATATCAATAAGTTGGTTAATTTTAGACCGATATTGATCTTGAATTATTTGCTTAATCATCACTTAATACCACATATATATCGCTGAAATAGACTTAAACTACAATATATATATAGCCTATAAATATTAATAAGGCAATATTTATATTGCCTTTATAGGTGATATATCTATTTATCTGTGTATTTTGCTAGTTCTACCTTACTTGCGAATATGTCAATTCTGACATAGACTTAATTCATGAGCCCAAATGACAAGGATATAGTCTGGTTGCATGGTGAGGTTGGTACTCCTCCATTTTCTTTAGAAGCTCGGCGTGAAGCGGGTTATCTAATGAGACAACTACAGCAAGGAATTAAATTATCAATGCCACAATCTCGCCCTATGCCGACTATTGGCCGAAGGTGTCATGAATTGCGAATTACTGATGAGCATTGTATTTGGCGAATTGTATATAGAACTGATCCCGATGCTATTGTGATATTGGAAGTTTTTGAGAAAAAAACGAATACCACGCCAAAGCATGTTATTGATACATGTAAACAAAGAGTTAAGAGGTATGACAATGAAAGCAGCTAAACAAAAAAGACTCGAAGCTAAAGGTTGGAAGGTAGGTAGTGCTGCTGATTTCTTAGAACTATCTGAAGAAGAAGCCGCTTACATTGAACTTAAACTTAAGTTAGCTAGTAGTTTAAAAGAGGTAAGAACCCGACGTCACTTAACTCAAAAAGAATTTGCGAAACGAATTGATTCTAGTCAGTCACGCGTAGCAAAAATGGAAACAGGTGATCGTTCTGTCTCTTTAGATTTATTAATTAAATCTTTATTGGCACTTGGTGTAACGAATAAAGATATTGGTAAAGTCATTACAAACAATAACCAAGCAGCATAAATACATTTAAAGGGCTCTCGGCTCTAGCTTCCTGCTTCGCTCTACCTCCTGCATCCTTGCAGTCGTGCCCCCTTTAATTTTAAACCATTAAATAAACTGACTTTATTACAAGGCTCAAGCCACTAACCAACAACAAAACACTCACGACTTGATTAAATCGGTGATCATTAATTTTTATATGTAAATGTTGCCCGACATACATCGCCAAAATTAAAACAGGCAGCAGTACTAAAGCCAAAATCACCATTTTATTCGTAAATAAATCTGAATAAAAATAGCCGGATAATCTAGCGCCGCCATCTACCAAAAATATCATCGTGATGGTTGCTCTAAATTGTTGTTTAGTCACTTGGCGCATTTTAAGATACAAAACATAGAATGGCCCACCGGTACCAAATAAAGCACCAACCAAACCCGCAGAACTTCCCGCCGCAACGGCCCACCAACGACTACCCGATTTAATTTCGTGCGGTAGCAATGAATAAACTGCATAGAAAAATATAAAAATGCCTAACGTTAAGGTAAGCACAGTGACATCAGTATTAACAAGCAACCATAACGCAATAGTAATACCCGCCAACGAAAAAGGTAAAAGAGGCCATAAGTCTCGCCAAACAACATCACGACGATAAGTAAAACTTTGATACACCGTGCCGGTGTAACTTACCAAAGCCAAAACAGGAACAATAAACGGAAGCGGTAAAAAAAATGCTAGCAGAGGAATAGCCACTAAACCGCTACCAAAACCCGATAAACCTTTAATTACATAGGCAACAAATATAATAACAATACATAAGACCAGCTCGTTTATTGTTAAGGGTAATAGTTCTGAAAGCATAAAAAAGACGACATGATGGAGTTATTTAAGAATGAACTGATTATATCACCAGAATTAAATGCTCCCCCCTCTTTTATCTTTTAAGATTAGGGAGCAGTAAGTTAAAAATGCTAAAAGGGGTCGGAGTGATTAAATTTAAATGACCAGAATGAACAAAGTGAGTTAAGGGAATACTGAATGAAACTCGAAGAGATTCTATAGTGATGCCAGAACGTGCGGAGCAAGTTAGGGTAATGCTGACGAACCACATAGTGGTTCATTAAGTGCACTCCGACCCCTTTAATTTTGAAAGGTAGTCATGCACTCAATCCAGATGATGGCTTACAACTAGCAAAGCTGCTGGCAAAACCAAAGCATAGAAACAGGCTGAATGGTTATTACCGATTATTAATTGTTGCGATATCCCACAGGTCGTCGTTCATTATTCTGTGACCATCTTCTTTGTCTGGCTTCACTGGCAAATTTTGAACGAAATAATGCCACTATACTTTGACCATCTGCAGAGATATCAAATACTTTCCAGCCACGAGGACTGTGATGCATACGAAATCTTAACCGCTGAGGCCGAGAGTTTCCTTGCTGATAGGCTATCAAGCGGAGTGTCATTTCACCCGTTTGTGGGTTGCCTACAGGGCGCAAAAATTTCACCCGTCCATGACGGTATTCCACAAGTTTATCAACCATTCCAGTCATAAAAAGACGACGTACTTTCTGCTTTAAGGCTAACACTTGTGGTGGTGTCATATAGCGCGCTTGCGCACCTGCCACCCACTTCGCCATATGTTCAAAATCAAACAATGGTGCAATTGTATTTTCAAGAAAAACATCAAGAGGTGGTTTATTTGGCCCACTATCACTAGCAAGATAGTCGGTAAGATGTTCTATGCCTTTCTTTAACACTACGGCAGGAGACTCCTGCATGACATGCGGTGATGGTGGAGATGATTGATATGGATTAGCGTAAACCGATGAAACGAATAAAGATAATGTCAAAATAACAAGGGTGCGGTGAATGTTCATTATTACTACTCTAGGTGAATGGTAGGTAAATGGGGACAGACCACAATTAATTTACACCTTATTTAGCAGGTCTACCAGCTTTACCAGGTGAAACTCGTCGCTTTAACATATTGAACATAACGCTGCCCAAGATGTTTCATTAACAGTGAAGCACTATCTTCATGTTTAGGTGTTAATAATAAATGAACATGATTCGTCATCAAGCAATAGGCATGAACGAGGCAGTTATACTTTTCAGCTTGCTCTTTGAGTGTGTCGAGATATTTATGGTAATCATCATCAGTATAAAAACAAGCTGAACGATTATTACCTCTTTGAATGATATGCCAGGGAATTCCTGGTACAACTATACGTGCGCGTCTTGGCATGTTGAACCTCCTTGTTCACAATGAAAATAAATTAGATTTTATTAGATTATCAAATTTCTATTTGATAT
>JAUVGM010000251.1 GCA_030593785.1 Gammaproteobacteria bacterium
TCATCCGATTTTACGGTTAACATTTCTTGCAAGGTATACGCAGCACCATATGCTTCAAGTGCCCATACTTCCATTTCACCGAAACGCTGACCACCGAACTGTGCTTTACCACCTAATGGTTGCTGTGTAACTAAACTGTATGGTCCGGTTGAACGCGCATGCATCTTGTCATCAACTAAGTGATTCAATTTCAACATATACATGTAACCAACGGTTACTTTACGTTCAAACTCTTCGCCGGTACGACCATTGAATAAAGTTGTTTGACCTGATGTTGGCAAGTCAGCCAATTCAAGTAACGCTTTTAATTCAGTCTCTTCAACACCATCAAATACAGGTGTTGCGATAGGCACACCGCCACATAAATTTTTCGCTAAGTCGAGAATTTCTTCATCGCTGAATGATTTCAGATCTTCTTGTTGTCCGCCTGACTTGTTATAAATCTGGTCAAGGAACTTACGAATCTCTACCACTTTCTCTTGTGACTTGATCATGGCATTAATCTTATGACCAAGACCTTTCGCAGCCCAACCTAAATGGGTTTCAAGAATCTGACCTACGTTCATACGAGAAGGTACACCCAGTGGATTCAATACCACATCAACAGGACGACCATGCTCATCATAAGGCATGTCTTCAACAGGAACGATCATTGAGATAACACCTTTGTTACCATGACGTCCCGCCATTTTATCACCCGGTTGGATGCGACGTTTAACAGCTAAATAAACTTTAACCATTTTTAAAACGCCCGGCGCTAAATCATCACCTGAAGTAAGTTTGGTTTTCTTTTCTTCAAACTTATCATCAAACTCAATGCGGATTTGCTTAACACGTTCTGCAATCGCTTCAAGTTGAGTGTTTGCATCATCATTACGTAAACGAATTTCGAACCATTTTTCACGTTCTAATTCTTCTAAATATCCTTTAGTGATTTTGCTGCCATTTGATAATCCGTTTGGACCACCATCAGCCATCTTACCAATCAGCATACTTTCAGCACGTGCGTAAGTATCACTTTCCATGATGCGGCGTTGGTCATTGAAGTCTTTACGGATTTTCTCCATTTCAGAATCTTCAATAGATTGCGCACGTGAATCTTTTTCTAAACCATCACGAGTAAAGACCTGAACATCGATAACGGTACCGAAAGAACTACCCGAAACACGCAATGATGTATCTTTAACATCAGACGCTTTTTCGCCAAAGATAGCACGCAGAAGTTTTTCTTCCGGTGTTAATTGAGTCTCACCTTTAGGCGTTATTTTACCTACCAGGATATCACCAGGCTTAACTTCAGCACCGATGTAAACAATACCCGCTTCATCTAATTTAGAGAGAGCAGCTTCACCAACGTTTGGAATATCACCAGTAATTTCTTCAGAACCTAACTTCGTGTCACGAGCAACACAGGTTAATTCCTGAATATGAATCGAAGTAAAACGATCTTCCTGAACAACGCGCTCAGAGATCAAAATTGAATCTTCGAAGTTATAACCATTCCATGGAGTGAAGGCTACAAGCATGTTTTGACCTAATGCCAATTCACCCATATCGGTTGAAGGACCATCAGCCATAACATCGCCACGAGCAACGGTAATACCCGGAGTCACTAATGGACGTTGGTTAATACATGTATTTTGATTTGAACGGGTGTATTTAGTCAGGTTATAAATATCAACACCTGACTCACCGGCTTTAGTTTCATCATCGTTTACACGAATAACGATACGACTTGCGTCAACTGAATCAACAATACCACCACGTTTTGCAATTACCGTTACGCCTGAATCAACCGCAACAGTACGTTCAATACCGGTACCGACTAATGGCTTCTCAGCACATAAAACAGGAACCGCTTGACGTTGCATGTTCGAACCCATCAAGGCACGGTTAGCATCATCGTGTTCCAGGAATGGAATTAATGCTGCAGCAACCGAAACAATCTGTCTCGATGATACATCCATATAATTCACATCTTCAGGGTTTGCGATAGTAAATTCATTTTTATGACGACATGGCACCATCTCGTCCGTTAATTTACCTTTGTTATCCATACCCGCATTTGCCTGGGCGATAACATAATCACTTTCATTAATCGCAGATAAGTATTCAACTTCATCCGTTACTTTACCGTTTTTAACTTTACGGTAAGGTGTTTCCAGAAAGCCATAATCATTTGTACGTGCATAAATTGAAAGCGAGTTGATCAAACCGATGTTTGGTCCCTCAGGTGTTTCAATTGGGCAAACACGGCCATAATGTGTTGGATGTACGTCACGTACTTCAAAGCCCGCACGTTCACGTGTCAGACCACCGGGGCCTAATGCAGAAATACGACGCTTATGAGTGATTTCAGATAATGGATTATTTTGATCCATGAACTGAGATAACTGCGAAGAACCAAAGAATTCTTTCACTGCCGCTGAAACAGGCTTCGCGTTAATCATTTCCTGAGGCATCAAATTGTCAGCTTCAGCTAAGGTTAAACGTTCTTTAACAGCACGTTCAACACGAACAACACCAACACGGAATTGATTTTCTGCCATTTCACCAACAGAACGAATACGACGATTACCAAGATGATCAATATCATCAACAATACCGCGACCATCACGAATATCAATTAATGTTTTAATAACTGCGAGGATGTCATCGTTAGATAAAGTTCCTTCGCCTTCAACTTCTTCACGACCAACACGACGGTTGAACTTCATACGACCTACTGTTGAAAGGTCATAACGATCACCACTGAAGAATAAATTCTTGAATAAGTTTTCAGCTGAATCTTTAGTTGGTGGCTCACCTGGACGCATCATACGATAAATTTCAATTTGCGCTTCAAGTTGAGTCGTACTTGGGTCAATCGCTAACGTCGTTGAAATATAAGCACCATGATCTAAGTCATTAGTGAAAATAGTATCAAACTCTTTGACATCTGCTTCTTTTAATAACTCAACAAGCTCAGGTGTGATTTCCTGATTCGCTGTAGCAACAATTTCGCCGGTTTCTTTATTGATGATGTCATGCGCTATACGCTTTTCATACAGGTAATCTTCAGGAACGTTTAATGCTGTTACACCTGCTTTTTCAAGATCACGTATATGACGTGCAGTAATACGTTTACCTTCTTCAACAAGTACTTTTTTCTTTATTTTGATCTCAAACGTTGCCATCTCACCGCGTAAGCGTTCTGGCACCAACGTCATATCGTAGCCTTCTTTAGCTACCGTAAAACTGGTTTTTTCGAAGAACATATCAAGCATTTCTTCATTGTTATAACCTATCGCTCGCAATAAAATTGTTACAGGTAATTTACGACGGCGATCGATACGTGTGAATAACGCATCTTTTGGATCGAATTCAAAATCCAACCATGAACCACGATAAGGTATAACGCGAGCGTTAAATAATAATTTACCCGAAGAATGGGTCTTGCCTTTATCGTGATCGAAAAATACACCTGGAGAACGGTGTAATTGAGAAACTATAACGCGCTCAGTACCATTGATAACAAATGTTCCGTTATCTGTCATGAGTGGAATTTCACCCATGTATACTTCCTGTTCGCGGATGTCTTTAACCGTTGGCGTTTTCACTTCTTTATCATAGATAATCAAGCGAACTTTAACGCGCAAAGGTGCAGAGTAAGTTACGCCCCGCATCTGACATTCTTTAACGTCAAAAACAGGTGAACCTAGACGATAGCCCACATATTCAAGTGCAGCATTACCCGAGTAACTAACAATCGGAAAAACTGATTTAAAGGCAGCATGCAAACCTTGTTCTTTGAGTTCTTCAGCGGGAACATCCTGCTGTAAGAAACCTCGGTAAGATTCTATTTGCGTTGCTAATAAATAAGGGATTTCCATAATTTCGGCACGTTTGCCAAAATATTTACGAATCCGTTTCTTTTCTGTAAATGAGTAAGCCATCAGACACCTTGCTTTTAGCAGTTAGCCTAAAAAAATAAATTCAATTAATTCTTTATAAATCATGCCGTAAAAAAACAGCTAGCTTATAAAGAAGACACAACAGGCCGGTATCCTTTCGGTTACCAGCCTATTGTTCGAACATCTTCATTGCGTCTGCGCTGTATATAACATGCAAGCAAGCTTGACTGCTAGAATCAGCAGTCAAGCTTGTTGCATTTAAACGCAAACTAAGTCGCAATTATTTAAGCTCGACAGTTGCGCCAGCTTCTTCCAATTGC
>JAUVGM010000085.1 GCA_030593785.1 Gammaproteobacteria bacterium
TTATGTCGCGTACGCTCGTATTCAGAACCAGGATTTCCCAGTCCAACTATGAGAGATACACGAGACAACGCCGGCTTCCAGTGGGGTTCAGACGACTGCGAGCTTATTCAGCTGCAGGTTCTTCACCACCTTCTTCAGCAGCAGCTTCTGGTGCTGCAGCACCAGCATCTTCATCTTCATCTGAAGCGCCACGAGGCATATGTACTGAAGCAACAGGTTGGTCATGTTCTGCACCATGAGAAAGTTCAACTAACTCAACACCTGAAGGTACTGTAATGTCAGACATGTGTACGCTATGATCGAGTTCTAATGAAGACAAATCAACTTCCAGATACTCAGGTAAGTCTTTTGGTAAACATGCAACTTCAATTTCAGTAATGCTGTGTGTAACCAAACCACCTTCTTTAGCACCAGGACATTCTTCTGCATTAATGAAATGCAATGGTACACGTAGGTGTAATTTTTCAGTTGCGCTTACACGTAAGAAATCAGCATGCATGATTGCAATTTTTGCTGGGTGACGGTGTAAGTCCTTAAGGATAACTTGCTCTTCTTTACCATCAACACTGAGTTTTAAGATGTGAGAATAAAATGCTTCGTTCTCTAGGTTATGTAGGAATTTTTTATGATCAATTGTTAATGAAACAGGTTCTTTACCTGCACCGTATACAACAGCAGGAAATTTTTCCGTATGACGTAGACGGCGGCTCGCACCTTTCCCTAAGTCCGTACGTGTTTCTGCTTCGATATTAAAGCTAATAGCCATGTTACTTCTCCAAATTTACGAATTTAGCTTCTCGCTATCCGTAAGATAGTTTTAATAAAACAAGTTAATAATTAACCTGCTGTTTTGGTTTCTTTTTGCGACCAAAAGAAACCGCGTGATGAACCATAAGGCTCACCGCGTTTAGTCCGTTATTAATCTACGTATAACGTACTAACCGATTCTTCATTACTGATGCGGCGCATTGTTTCTGCCAGCAATTCAGCAATACTTAACTGACGAATTTTACCGGTTGCCGCCGCAGAAGGCTGCAAAGGGATGGTATCCGTCACCACAAGTTCATCTAACTCTGACTTACTAATATTATCTATTGCCGGTCCCGATAAAACAGGATGCGTAATATAAGCGACAACTTTTGATGCGCCATTTTCTTTTAATGCGGCGGCGGCGGCACATAAGGTACCGGCGGTATCAACTAAATCATCAATTAAGATACAGGTACGACCTTCCACATCACCAATGATGTTCATGACCTTTGCTTCGTTTGCACGTGGACGACGTTTATCGATAATCGCGAGATCAGCATCGTCTAATCTTTTTGCCAAAGCACGAGCACGTACTACACCACCTACATCGGGTGATACCACCATCAGGTTCTCGTACTTCCGACGCCAGATATCGCCCAATAAAATAGGCGAAGCGTAAACATTATCAACAGGAATACTAAAGAAACCTTGAATTTGGTCAGCGTGTAAATCAACCGTTAATACGCGATCCGTACCCACGGTACTGATCATTTCAGCAACGACTTTTGCTGTAATCGGAACACGAGCTGAACGTGGTCGTCTATCCTGACGGGCATAACCAAAATATGGAATAACTGCGGTTACACGTGCAGCAGATGAACGGCGCATGGCATCCACCATGACCAATAATTCCATTAAATTCTTATTCGTTGGCGCACAGGTTGGTTGCACAATAAAAACGTCCTTACCACGAACATTTTCCATGATCTCAACCATGACTTCGCCATCACTGAACTGACCGACAATCGCATTGCCTAAAGGCATGTTAAGACGTCTAGCGATTTCGCTTGCCAACTGCGGGTTTGAATTGCCCGCAAATACCATCATGTTGCCGTATGACACATTATCCCCCTGGGGATTGAGTATTGATTCAGCTGAAATGCTACTGTTAAATAGCAGTATTAATCTGTTGTAGGTTCGAATCGTAGTGCCCCACTTTGATATCAATCAAGAAGGTATTATTCGAACGCGGTGTAATTATTACCCCTAAGGTAATTCGTTACCGCGGCGTGCGAATGAATTCGCACCTACAGAGGATTACCTAATTAATAGATAAATAGCCTCTTTTATATGGCTGGGGTACCAGGATTCGAACCTGGGAATGCTGGAATCAAAATCCAGTGCCTTACCGCTTGGCGATACCCCAATTGACTGTTGTATCTGACATTCTCAAATCAATGTCAGAAAAATTCTTTTAATGGTGTCTGATTCATGCCTTGGGCAACAAAACCATCCCATTTCTCTGATAATTCAGCAAGAGCCTTTTCGGCTTGCTCTCTACTATCAAACGCTGCAAATACGCAGGCGCCGGTGCCAGTTAGCTTTGCTTCACCATAACGTGCTAAATCACTCAAAGCCTGATCCACTTCAGGATACATCTCTCTAACCGGCTTTTCACAAACATTCCCAATATTCTGGGTTTGCCCTATCAGAAAGTCGCGTATTGTAATGGTTGAGCAATCTCGCCGCAATTGCGAATTGGCAAAAACCTTCGCTGTTGAAACATTTATTTGCGGTTTTAGCACCAAAAACCACTTTTCCGGCAAATCTATCGATTCCAGACGTTCACCGACCCCTTCTGCCCATGCAGATTGGGCAAAAATGAAGACAGGAACATCGGCACCTAATTGTACTCCCAACCGCATTAATTCCTTCTGACTCAGGCCGCAACCCCATAAGTGGTTGAGCCCAACCAAGACGGAAGCGGCATTTGAACTGCCACCGCCAAGGCCTCCGCCCATGGGTAGCACCTTATCAACAGAAATATCGACTCCAAGTGAACAATCACAGTGTGACTGTAACAATCGCGCTGCTTTTACGACTAAATCGTCTTCCGCAGACACTCCCGCTAAATTAGACAACCGATTGATGGCGCTGTCTTCACGACGTGTTAATTCTATGGAGTCGGCATAATCAAGAAACTGAAAAACGGTCTGTAACAAGTGATAACCATCCTCTCGTCGACCGGTAATATGCAAAAACAGGTTTAATTTTGCTGGTGCAGATATTGTTAAATTTTTATTCATAGAAAATTTAAATTTTTGGCAGCCAGATACCAATTTTTAATATGCCGTCTTCGACAACATGTTCCGGTATCGATAGGTTTATCTGATCTTGATGACCACTATTTTTAAATATTCGTCCCGCAGCATCATATTTTGCAGAAAAACATGGCTCGCTAAATAAAGCTTTTTCTCTGTCATCATTTAAACTCACCTGGCATCCTCGTTTATTTTCCAGAGGAATAAAAACAAAATATTTTTCACTATATGAACGAAAGTTATTTCTCATCTGCTCAGGTTGATCACTTTGTTTTGAAAGCGCATCACGCAATTCCACATCATTTTTATTTAACCATGAAATATTATTTTCTGTTCGCGCGTAAACCCAGACCACCCCACCCGACCAGTTTAAAGCTGTCACTTTGCCTTGTGTGAAACCTGTGACAGGATGTTTAATAACCCAGACTGATGAAGCACGTTGTTTTTCATTAATTTCGTTTGTTGAGAAACTGGAAATAAAAGGAATCGACAAAAAAGCCAAACCGATCAAGCCAAGCAATTTCATTAAGCCCGATAAAACCTGGCGTCGTTTAAGTGAAGCGGGTGAGGATATATTAGACATATAAAATTAAATTAATTTTCTTTACTCGATGCAAACGTTTTACTTTTTAGGTCCCAATCATCAACAAATATTTTTACTTTCAAATCAAAACCATCAATAAATATTTTTTGCGGTAACTCATGTTTATCTACGTTGATATAACGCTTAAACCGTATTCTCCAACCAGCTTGCTCTAATAAAGCCAAACGCCCATAGTTATCCAGTTTCTGCTTTTCATTTTTCACATTCCAGTCTGGCAAGCCACGCATCCAATACAACAAACTTTGTACAGGCATACGTAAACCTGTCACTTCTTGCAACAAGCGATCCGGGTTATCCGCAAAAAAATAATTTTGATCAGCATCAACCAGCACTACACCGTCTTTTGTGCCCGTAAGTTGCGCATGTCCTGCGCCGAAAGGGCCGGATAAATCTAAAATATATTTATCATCATGACGCTGCCATTTCATACTCATATGCCAGGACTCTTGTCCGTTGATAATGGCAATACGTCCATTCAAAAACCAATCATTTATTTCAGATAATTCAGATTTTCGCTGTTCCCATTTCTTATCAGGATCGGCAACAAATTCATGAGGTGGTGTTGCGGTACACGCTGTTAAGGTAATAACAGCGAGCAAAAGAATAAATCGTTTCATTCAGTAAATTTTTGCATTACATTTAATAATAAATCATCATTTGGCGCTAGTTCTAAAGCACTATTCCAGATTTCCTGTGCCGCTTCACGATCACCGGCGACCCATAAAACTTCACCTAAATGTGCTGCAACTTCAGCATCTTTTAACTTTTCAAATGCAAGCCGCAAATATTTTAAAGCTTCATCATATTGACCTAAACGATAATAAGCCCAGCCCATACTGTCATGGATAGCCGGATCTTCCGGCTCAAGCTTTAGTGCTTTTTTAATGTAGCCTAAACCTTTTTTCAGTTGTTCAGTCTTATCAACTAATGTGTAACCTAACGCATTTAATGCTTGCGCATTTTCCGGCTCACGTTTCACAATACTTGTTAAATCACTTACCGCTAAATCAATCTGACCAATTTTTTCTGCTGTTAACGCACGAGCATATAACAAACGATTATTATCGGTGAGCTGTTGCAATGCTTCAGTATAAAGCTTTACTGCTTCTTCAAATTGTTTCGCTGAATTTAATATTTCACCTTCTGTCAGGTATATACGTAACTCTTTATCTAATGAGTCCGGGCTCATATTTTGTAAACGTCGACGAGCCTCTTTTAAACGCCCTTGTTTCGCTAATAAAAGTGCAATGCGTAACTCTGCTTCAAAAGCATACTGATTGTTTTGTATTTGTTTATATGCTTCAATGGCTTTATCAAGTTCATTTTGCAATTCATAAGACTGCGCTAAATAATACTGCGATTCATAAATACGTTTTTTGTCTTCAAGTAGTCTTGCGAAATATTCTGTCGCCTCTTTTGGTTTATTCATTTGTAATGTTAATAAACCTAATGCATATCGTGCTTCATGCTGAAGTTTTTTATCTTCAGTCAACACTTCAAATTGTTTTGCTGCTGCATCAAATTGTTTTGCATCTACCAGGTTGCGCGCATAAAACATTCTTAATTTAGTATTGTCTGAATATTCTTCTACTGTCTGACGTAAAACTTCTATTGCATGCGCCTTATAACCCTGACGTACAAAAATGTTTGTCTGTAAAATATATGCCTCAGTCCAACCAGGTTGTAACTTGACAACTTTTTTGATCATTCTAACGGCGTCATCCAAACGATCTACGAGAAAAGCCAGTTGGCTATAAGCATAAAGTGCATTTGGGTTGTTCTTACGTTTAGCAATCAATTTTTCCATGACTGCAAATGCAGCTTCTTTATCTTTTTCTTTACTGAGTAATGAAGTTATAAGTAAAAAACTCTGGCGCTCACTGTGTTGACCATTTTGTAATACATACTCAAAATGTTTAGCAGCTGATTCTGTTTTCCCCGCACGCACTAGCAATGCCGCAAGAACCTGTCGTGCTTCAAGATTTTCTGGTTCGAGTTCATTCCACAATTTTGCTGCAGCAATGGCACGTTTATCATCACGAGCGTAATACGCTTTGCGTGTGGCTTGTTGAGCAACCCGAGGATCACGCGTCAATTCAGCCGCTTTAGTATAAAGCGAAGCAGAAAGACCTATTTGGCCACGTTGAGCTGCGATTTCTGCAGATAAGAGGTAATAAAGTGTTTCACCAGAAAGTTCAGATTTTGACTCTGCTTTGATTTCAGGTTTGCTTTGTACTGGTTTTGTCGACTCCGATTTTGATGACTTAGAATCAGTTGCTGCCTGTTTCTTGATGACTTCCTTGCCCGCTGCTTTTACAGCATTTTTGCTGACATCTTTCTGTTGATTTGCTGCACACCCCATTTGCAGAGAGAAAATCCCCGCTAAAATGAGCCAATGCACCATTATTTGTCTTTTCTTTATCATCTTGTACACAACTATAACCGACTTTTTCCTGATTTACCTTTATAATACGCCGCTCAAAGCAGCGATCCGCTCCCAAATACGGAGTCGGAGCACGTTCTATTAACCTTATATATGGTTTAGCATGTGATCCTGCAAGTTTTTTGCCAACATTGATGTGATTTAATCGACAGTGACCTTAATAGCCTTCGGTATTAACCATAAAACTGCTCCCGTGGAAATTCGCGAGAAGGTCGCGTTTGCGCCTGATAAAATGGAACAGGCGCTACACGAGTGCATTAGAAAAGGTGAAGTCAGTGAAGCGGCAATTGTTTCAACCTGTAATCGAACAGAGCTCTACTTTAGCCTGCCAAATGATGACTTAAGTGAGCATGACATTACGCCCCAACTAGAGTGGTTTTGCCAATATCATCAGCTAAAAAAAGAAGACGTTGAACCTTACATTTATAGGCACTGTAACAATGATGCTGTGCAACATATATTACGTGTCGCCAGTGGTCTGGATTCTTTAGTGCTCGGTGAGCCACAAATACTGGGGCAAATAAAAGACGCCTACAATACAGCTAACCAGGCGGGTACCATTGGACGTCAGCTTAACCGCCTGTTTCAACATACTTTCTCGGTTGCCAAGCAAGTACGGACGGACACTGCGATTGGAGCAAGTCCGGTTTCTGTGGCGTTTGCCGCGGTAAGTTTATCAAAACGAATTTTTGCTGATTTATCTAAACATACAGCGTTACTCATTGGTGCGGGTGAAACAACGGAGTTAGTTGCTCGCCATCTTGCAGATCAAGGTTTGAATAAAATGATCGTCGCGAATCGTACCGTTGAGCGCGCACAAACTTTAGCCAATAATTTTAATGCGGAAGCTATTGCATTATCAGACATGCCGGAGCGTCTTGTAGAAGCAGACATCATTATCGCCTCAACAGCCAGCCAACTTCCTATTCTTGGCAAAGGTGCCGTTGAACGCGCATTAAAACAACGCAAGCATCGCCCTATGTTCATGGTTGATATTGCTGTGCCACGTGATATTGAACCTGAAGTAGGCGATCTTGATGATGTTTATCTTTATACCGTGGATGACTTACATGAAGTCATTGAAGAAGGTCGCCATTCGCGTGAAGAAGCAGCAAAACAAGCCGAAGAAATTATTGAAAACCAGGTTGATCATTTTATGGGCTGGCTACGTTCGTTAAAAGGTGTCGACACCATTCGCGCTTTTCGTGAACAAGCAGAACAAAAAAGAGATGAGCAACTGGCGCAGGCACAAAAACAATTGGCAGCGGGTAAAGATCCAGAGCAAGTGATGAATGATCTTGCGCGAACTCTTACTAATAAACTTATTCACGAACCCAGTGTGCAACTCAACCAGGCTGCATATTCTGGTCGTAAAGACTTACTTGAACATGCACGTGAACTTTTTAACCTTGAACCTGAAGAATAAATAAGTATGAAAGACTCAATCCATAACAAGTTAGAAAGTTTAGCTGAACGTTTAGAAGAAATTAATCATCTACTTTCCAGTCCTGATGTCATCGGTGATCAAAATAAATTCCGTGCTTTATCACAAGAACATGCGCAAATCACTCCAGTTGTAAATTGTTTTACCAATTATAAAATAACCATGGATGATTTTAATGAAGCAAAACGCATGCTCGAAGATGATGATAAAGACATGCGTGAAATGGCCAAAGAAGAATTTAAAGAAGCCAAAGGACAGTTAGAAACATTAGAAAGCGAATTACAAATTCTGATGTTACCCACCGATCCAAATGATAATAAAAATGTCTTTTTGGAAATACGAGCAGGTACAGGTGGCGACGAAGCGGCTATTTTTTCTGGTGACTTATACAAAATGTATACCCGTTATGCAGAATCAAAACGTTGGACGGTTGAACTCATTAATGAAAGCTTAGGCGATCACGGTGGCTATAAAGAAGTCATTGTTCGTATCATTGGTCAAGGTGCTTATTCAAAATTAAAATTTGAATCAGGCGTCCATCGCGTACAACGTGTTCCTGAAACTGAATCACAGGGTCGTGTGCATACTTCTGCATGTACTGTTGCCGTTATGGCAGAAGCGGATGAAATTGATACCATAGAAATTAATACCGGCGATTTAAAAGTAGATACCTTTCGTGCATCCGGTGCCGGTGGTCAGCATGTTAATAAAACCGATTCTGCA
>JAUVGM010000141.1 GCA_030593785.1 Gammaproteobacteria bacterium
AGAAACAACACCAATTAGTTTTTCACTCGGTATCTCTGCCAACATAGACGCTGAAATATCTTCACCAACCAATACCGTGTTATCGGGATAATCTCTTTTATCCTGAGATTCTTCTTGCAAGTACATCAATATACGTCGACCTAGATCACGTACATCATCCGCCCTTTCACGTAGATAGCTGTCTTCCATTTCATGAAAGACTTGCTCATGTTCCTGGATCGTTTGGCGTAAAGCGCCGGGGGCCCAATTACCTTCACGGATTCGATCTCGTGTTATTCCAGAAATTGCCTGGCTGTTAAGCATCAAAAGATAAACATCAAACAATGCTCGATCTTCTTCAGGCAATACATCCTTTAATCGTTCAGATAATTCTGTAATATCTTTAACAACCGATTTTACAGCCGCGTCAAAAACTTCAACTTCTTTTTTAGTATCTAAAATATGCCTGTCAGGAATAGCATCAATATCAGCAGGTGGATATATGACAACGGCTGTACCCATCGCCACACCGGGTGCGCCAGGTAAACCATGAATAGGTTTTGATTCACGTTCTTTATCATTATCTAGTTGCTTTAGACCAATGATGCCACCGCTTGCTTCTGCATGAACAATTGCACCGGCAAGTTGTGCTGCCACAGTAATTAAAAAGGTTTCGTCATCTTCACTGAATTTTTGTATTTTACTGCTTTGAATAACCAACACACCCAGGACGTTACGATGGTGAATAATGGGTACACCTAAAAAACCATGAAAGGCTTCTTCACTTGCTTCGGGGAAATGTTGGTAGCGGGGATTTTTAATTGCATCGGCAATGTTAATGGCTTCAGCTCGTTTACCAACTAAACTCACCAAACCAACATCATCACTCATTCTAACTTTACCGATGGCGTCAGGGTTTAAACCATCGGTAGCCATTAAGACATATTCTTTATCTTTTTCATTCATTAAAAAAACTGAACAAACATCGACTTCAATAACACTCTTTACTCGCTTAACAATAATATTCAGCGCTTGCTCAAGATTCTTGGCAAGGTTTACTTCCTGAACAATGCGTCGCAATATATCAAGCATAAGTTATTATTGTTACTCGGTTAAGATTTCAAATAGTGCGATGATTTTTAAACTTAGATGGCCCAAGCCAGCCTCTCGACCGTTCCAGTCTCACCTTCTTCCGGCTCGCACTTTGTTTGACCGGAATGACGAGCCAGACCTAAAATATTAATTAATTAACGGTAATAATTCTTTCAACGCTTCTGTATACACATCACGCTTAAAAGAAATGACTGATTTAGAAGGTACTGAATGTTCAACCCAGCACCATTGATCAAACTCTGGTTTTTCGTTGCTATCAAGACATACGTCAGACTCTTGACCTGTGAAGCGTAATAAAAACCAACGCTGTTTTTGTCCAATACAACATGGCGTTTGGTGACGTCGAATAAGATGATCTGGAATGTCGTAACGTAACCAGTCTTGCGTAGAACCAATTACTTCCACACTTTCTTTGGTTACACCAATTTCTTCATGTAACTCACGAAATACAGCTTGTTCAGCTGACTCAGACTCACGAATGCCACCTTGAGGGAACTGCCAGGCATCTTCTCCAATCCGTTTTGCCCAAAATAAGCTACCGTCCATATTCACTAAAATAATGCCAACGTTCGCTCTGTACCCTTCTGTATCAATCACTTAATAAACTCTCTTCATTTAATCCTTTAGATTGTTTCATGTTCACCGCTTCTCAGCAAATCTATTCAAAAACACCTATTTATCATTAATTATCAAACACTTATAAATATTAGTAAGAACTAACATGCCTATAATGGTGCTTTTACGTTAGTATTGGCGTTTCCAATAATGAAAGGCAATAACTGTGGCTCTCGCTATTTTTGATTTAGACAATACTTTATTAAACGGAGACAGTGATTACTTGTGGGGGCAATTTTTAGCTCAACAGGGTCGTGTCGATGCGAAACATTACGAAAAAGAGAATCAACGTTTTTATGATGAGTATGTCGCAGGTACTTTAGATATCTTTGAATTTTTAGAGTTTAGTTTGGCACCACTAAGCCAAATGGAAATGGATGAGCTTAATCAACTCCATAATCAATTTATGGATGAGTGTATTCGCCCCGTAATAACAACCAGGAGCCGTACATTAATTCAGCAGCATATTGATCAAAATGACACTCTTTTGATTATTACTGCAACCAACCTTTTTATTACCGCACCTATCGCTGAAGAGTTAGGCATACCCAATATTCTGGCGACGGAACCCGAAATTATTGATAATCGTTATAGCGGTAATGTTTCTGGCATACCTTGTTTTAGAGAAGGAAAAGTGGAACGCCTGGCGACATGGTTAAAAGAAACGGGAGACAATCTCGCAGACAGTTATTTTTATAGCGACTCACATAATGATTTACCCTTGCTGGAAATGGTCACTAAACCGATTGCAGTCGATCCTGATGATACTTTGCGTTCACATGCAGAAATGAAAGGCTGGGATATTATTAGTTTACGGGATTAAATACGGTAGCAAAAATAATTCTAGAACAGCTCAATGTCACTTTCAGATTGATCCGACACATTTTCACCATTATGCAATGATACTTCTTCGGCGGTGGTGTAGCTCAATTTTAATGAATTTAATATCGCATCAACATTTAGTTCTGCAATCTCACCATTTTCAACTTTTTGCATTTGTTCATTAATTACATTTGGTAATTCATTTAAACCATCAACCACATGTAATAGTATTTGGCTTGTTCTATCCTGAAATTGTAATGACATAATAATTTCATTTACTTCCTGAACAATTTCCAGACTTTCTTTCTTCAATATTTCTGATGACTCCGACATGCCTTTAGTCATCCATTCAAGACTTTCCAGTACCGTTTTTATTGTTGAAGAACCTTCTTCTTCTAACAATAAATCTTTTTCCATCGCTATAGTTGCCTCATTCAATGTATTCTCAACTGAAGAAGTAAAATGGTTTATGGTTTCAGTTATTTGTCGTCCTGTTTTACCCGACTGGATAGACAATGAACGCACCTCGTCTGCCACGACAGCAAACCCTCGTCCAACCTCACCTGCTCGTGCCGCTTCAATAGCAGCATTTAAAGCCAATAAGTTTGTTTGTGATGCAATTTTTTCTACACCCTCAGCCATACTTTTTAATATGGCGGTATCATCTGCCAGTTCTTTTAGATGTTCAAAGGATGCTTTTCTGTTCACGAGAGCAGCTGCAAGATTGGTTATAACATCAGACAATTGTCCTCGACTATTCATAAATACGTTGTCTAACAATGTTGAATCACTGCCATCTACAGCGGGGACTGAAGCATTAGAAAGTGTTGCTGCTTCCAGGGCACTATTTAAACGCCCCACTAATGAGCTAAAACGTATCGACATAGTCGTTATCGCTTCTTCAGTTTGAATACGTGAATTTTCTATTTGACGATTTGAAATTTCAATTACCTGGGTAATAACCTCAGATAAATTTTGCATCGAAGCAATGGGGACACTCGTAACTGTAACGACACTTTCTTCAATCTTTACCGCAGCTTCATCTGAAGCTTCTTTTGCACGTAACGATTCAAGTTTTAAACCCAAAAGTACAGAAATGACAATTATAATACCCGCATTAATCCAGGCTGATTCCACCGCCAAAACTGTGAGCCCTATTAAAACGAACCCTGCCAATACAGGCAGAATAAAAAACAGACTAAACTTAAACGTTGATTTATTTTCCATACTTTTCTTATTTTTAGACCTAACAATAATCTATCTATTTCTCACAAAAAACACTAAAGCCAAAGCGTTACAGTCTATTTATCGTCCTTGTACCAGTAACCTTTAACCTAATCAGGAATTAATTAAAGTCACTCAACCACATAATACCTATAGTAAAATCAGGCTTATTATTTACAAGCACGGCGAGGTAACCAGGCAGAATTTAATGGGGGATAGAAAAATTACGGGTAAATACTAATGTGCGATTTTATGCTTCGTTTTAATTCGATATACATCTTCCAGCCAACGAACAAGGGGGCGCCATTGCGCTTTATCACTGTCGGTGCGCTTATCCCACATTTCATGGATACCTATACCGCGTTCAGCAGCATGCACATAATTTTGCGTATCACGTAAGGTCGCAATAAACGGAAGTTTTAATGTCTTTAAGAAGCGTTCTAATGATTTATAAGTAAGGGTGTTTTTCTTGGCTCTATTGGCTACAACAGCAACATTAAGTCCCATTTGCCGAACTTTGCCCATAACCAATAATTCTTCTATAAAACGCGTTACTGCATGAATATCAATTGAAGAAGGTAAAACAGGTACGATGATCGTATCAACAAGATGAATAAGATCTCTTAACTCATTTCCTGTAATACCTGCAGGTGCGTCAATAATCATTCGTTCAGTTTCAGGAGGTACCCGCATCTGAAAAGAGCGAGTAAGGCCGGTATTGTTCTTTCGGCTTGCTACATGCACTCCGTAAATGGTTTTGCCCGATTTGGCGCGCTGACTCAGCCAGCGAATACTTGAACCTTGAGGATCAAAATCCAGTAATGCAGTCGATAAGTCTTGTGTCGCAAAATAGCTGGCGAGATTAGTCGCCAATGTGGTTTTACCACACCCGCCTTTTGAGTTGATCACAAGTATTTTCTGCATAATGTCTACAACCTATCCATCGGTCTCAATTTCAAATCGCTTAGCCGCGATTTCCCTGACCTTATTACAGTCTAGATAATATCGGCCACTCATGCTCAATATCTGAACGATTTTATGCGCCGCATTTCACAGTTTAGACTAATTTTGGATAAAAGTTAAGATTTCAGTTAAATAAGGTGCTGTAAGTCACTGTATTTACTAAACTATTGCTGAAAAATATTGATACTAGCCATTTCTACTGATAGTGAAGACTAACTTTCTAACAACAATAGAAGGAAAATAGCTATAACTCCATTGAGTGGAAATATTGCTAATTTTTACCCATCATTTCTTTGACAATTTCCGTTAAATTACCATTTTTGACGCTTATTCTGTCTAATATTGCATCAAAATCATCTTTATTGGCGATTTTATCAACATCACGAGACGTTATGAGTATTGTTTTGATGTGTTTATTGAAATTATGAACTAAGCGAAGTGCTGCAACTAAAGCATCACCATTGAGCCGAGTATTTTCAAGAGAAGTAATAAGAAGATCGTATTTTTGAGCCAATAAATTGTTGAGTCCCTGTAAGCCATCTTGTGTAAAGGTAAAATTGATGGACATTCCTTCCAGGTTATATTGGATCATACTGGCATAAAGCTTGGATGGTTCTACCACAAGGACGTTAAGAGCCTCTGTAAAAATTTGATCTCGTAATACCTCAAGACGCTCATCAATATCCAGCGGTGCATTCTCCGTGGAAATTAATGATTCCGTTGTATCCCTTAAAATATCAATAAATTGAAGCAGAATATCAAGTGTCGAAGCTTCGTTAAATTCATTCCTTTCCATGAGTGCCAACATGACATCTTCCATGCCATGAGCAATTTTCGTTATCTCGTAAAAATTATAGCTGCCCGCACTTCCTTTTAAGCTGTGTACCATACGGAATAATTCATCATAAGAGCCGGCATCGCGCGAAGACATCACTTCATCTTCAATTTTCGTAACGCGCTCAGGCATATCTGAGAGAAAGCCATCCCTTAAATGCTCTAATAAATCTGTTACGGATTGTTCGTTCATCGGTATTACTATCGGACTATATTAAAGATTGTTTAGTATTCTTCGATATTTTAATTCCTATTCCCCTGTCATCTAAAGGGACTAAGAGCTTTGTAATAGACACACATTGGTGGTTTAATCCGACTTTATTTCAATTTCTGGCTTTTAAACGACGAATTTATGCGCCCTCTCTCATTTATTATTTTCTTATCTGTTTTGAGTATATTACTCATAGCCGGTTCTCTAATGGTAGGCAGCGTATCGATTCCTTTAAAAACAGTATGGATGACAATCATCGATCCCGGAGCACAGGGCGCATCACTCATTGTCACCGAACTTCGCTTACCCAGAACATTAGCCGCATTTGCGACTGGGGCCTTGCTTGCTCAAGCGGGTGCTTTAATGCAAGTACTTGTTCGCAACCCATTGGCTGACCCGTATATTTTAGGCGTATCAGGTGGTGCTGCAACTGCCGTACTCATTGGTATGTTGTTGGGTTTAACCAGCGCTTTTGGATTAACTGGACTGGCATTTATTGGTGCGTTAATCGCAATGTTTTTAGTTTTTGTCATTGCACATCAAAAAGGTAACTGGACACCTACACGTCTATTGTTGACGGGTGTTGTGATTGCAGCAGGCTGGGGCGCAGCGATTAGTTTAATTTTAACTTTAGCACCCGCCAATAATTTACATGGCATGTTATTTTGGTTAATGGGAGATCTTAGTTACAGCTACTCTGTTTCTTTTGCCTTTACGGCACTCATTATTGGTTTAACCTTAAGCATG
>JAUVGM010000245.1 GCA_030593785.1 Gammaproteobacteria bacterium
GCCACCCCAATAATTGTAATTCCAACGAGTGGTCTGACATACTTTGAGCGGATAAGCCTTGTAAACCACCCGGTTAATATACCCGCAATCATGACGGCTGGCAAAGTTCCCGCACCAAAAGCGAGCATTAATAATGCGCCATCTTTCGCGCCACCCGCAGTAGTCGACCAAATAAGTGCGGTATAAACCAAGCCACAAGGCAACCAACCCCATACAGCACCGAATAAAAAAGCATGCACAGGACTTTTAACTGGGATGAGCTTTTGGCTTATGGGCTCAAGTTTTTTCCAGATAGGTTTTCCAACATGTTCAATTTTAACAAGAGCAGGAAACCAACCGGCAAGATATAAACCAATGCCAATCATTAAAATACTGGCAAATAACTGCAATACCAGGTGACCGTATGCAGGAGATAGCGCAATAAGGTTGCTGCCAAAGCCTCCAGCCAAGGCGCCAGCAAGAGAATAACTACTTATCCGACCGAAATTATATGCAGTGACGTAGGGAATTAAGCGTTTTCGGTTATTACGAATCTTTTCGGGCAGGCTGAATGTTAAAGCGCCAATGATGCCACCGCACATACCAAGACAATGTACGGTACTAAAAAGGCCCACAAAAAAGGCACTAATGAAGGTGATTTCCATTTATATCAAGTATTTTTTTGTTTGTCTGGAGTAATATTGAGTTTAGCATTGTCTGATGTATATCGTCGTTTTAGTTATTTTTAGTCCCCTATTAACAACGCTTTTTAGGAGCGGATTTTTTAATGAATAGTTATCGTTTATCAATTGGTGGAATGAGTTGTGCGGGTTGTGTTGCTTCTGTGGAAACAGCCTTAAATTCTGTCGAAGGTGTTGAAGAAGCCACGGTCAATTTTGCAGAACACACTGCAAATGTGAAAGGTAATATGGATATTGCTGATGTCATCAGCGCAGTTAAACTCGCAAGCTATGATGCCGCAGAATTAAAAGGTGGCGATGAAGAAGAAGCAGAGAAAGAAGCCGCAGAATTTGCTTATTATCGGGCACTATTAAGAAAAGCCGGAGTGGCAGCAATTGTTGGCGTGCCTTTATTTATTGGCGGTATGACGGGGTTTTTCCCTGAGATTGATGACGAAAATGGACAAATAACCTGGTTATTGCTTGGCCTGATAACCCTTGGTGTTATGTATTATTCCGGTAGACATTTTTTTACCGGTGCATGGAAATCTTTTCGCGTACATAACGCCAACATGGATACCTTGATTGCTTTAGGCACGGGTTCAGCCTGTATTTATTCTTTTGTCATTGTTTTATTCCCGGACAGTGTTCCCAGTTTAGCGCGCCATGCCTACTTTGAGGCAGCAGTGATTATTATTGGTTTGATTAATTTTGGTTCTGCACTGGAAATGAAAGCACGAGGAAAAACCAGTGAAGCAATTAAACGGTTAATTGGTTTGCAGCCAAAAACAGCACGGGTATTACGTGATGGAAAAGAAATAGATATATCAATTAGTGAAGTGGGATTAGATGAAACCTTACGTGTTCGTCCCGGTGAACGTATTGCAGTAGACGGTGTGATTATCGATGGCCACTCCAGTATTGATGAATCAATGTTAACCGGTGAACCCATGCCGGTGGAAAAAAATATTGGTGATGAAGTTTCAACCGGAACGATTAATACCAGCGGTACATTTTTATTTGTCTCTAAACGTATTGGTTCAGATACGGTACTTGCTCAAATTATAGAAATGGTTAGACAAGCTCAATCAACTAAACCTGCAATTGGTAGGTTAGTTGATAAAGTGGCTTCTATTTTTGTACCCGCAGTCTTAATTTTAAGCGTTATTACCTATTTGGTTTGGTTTAATTTTGCGACTATTGATGCTACAAGTTATGCCCTAGTGACAACGATGACGGTTTTAATTATTGCTTGCCCTTGCGCATTGGGTTTGGCGACACCTATTTCTATTATGGTCGGTGTTGGTAAAGCAGCAGAGATGGGAATATTAATTCGTAATGGAGATGCTTTGCAGCAAGCAGGAAAGTTAACAACGATTGTATTAGATAAAACAGGAACGGTAACCGAAGGGAAACCTGCGGTCACTGAAGTTATTATTGCTGAAGACATCGATGAAAATATTTTATTAACTTTTGGTGCAAGCATTGAATCGGGATCAGAACATCCTTTAGCTGCTGCAATAGTTGAATATGCAAAAGAACAAAATATTTCATTACTAAAAGCAGAAAAATTTGAATCAGTAACCGGACAAGGCGTAAGTGGTGTGATTGAAGGGCAAACTGTATTGTTTGGTAATGATCGTTTAATGAAAAATAATGATGTTGATATATCACAACTGGAAAATAGGGCCCAGCAACTTTCACAACAAGGGCGTACTAGTATGTATTTAGCCCTGGCCGGAAAACTACAAGGCATTATCGCGGTATCTGATCCCATTAAAAAAGACTCAATAGACGCAATAAAACGTTTGCAGAAATTGGGCATGAAAGTGGTGATGCTCACTGGTGATAATCAACACACAGCAGCTGCTGTTGCAAAACAAGTAGGCGTTGATGATGTTATAGCCGAGGTTATGCCACAGGATAAATCTGCCAAGGTGGTCAGTTTGCAAGAACAGGGTGAGCAGGTTGCCATGGTGGGTGATGGTATAAATGATGCGCCGGCTTTAGCGCAAGCCAATGTGGGTTTTGCGATTGGTAGCGGTACTGATGTTGCCATTGAAAGTGCAGACATTACATTAATGCGCGGTAGCTTGCATGGTGTTGCAGATGCGGTTGCAATTTCACGAGCGACTTTACGTAACATTAAACAAAATTTATTTGGTGCATTTGTTTATAACACGTTAGGTATTCCGGTGGCGGCAGGTATTCTTTTTCCATTCTTTGGCATTTTATTGAACCCAATGATTGCAGGTGCTGCGATGGCGATGTCTTCTGTTACGGTTGTGAGCAATGCTAATCGTTTGCGCTTTTTTAATTCATCAAAGTAAATAAGACAGGACTAAAATAATATGATGATCGTAAATTTAATTGGCATTAGTCTTATCGGTTTAATCATTTGGTGGTTCTGGATTAAAAAAGCACCATCATTAAAAACTTCATCTAACAGAATTGAAGTTGTTGTTGATAATGGTGTTTATACGCCTTCGCGGATTGAAGTTAAATTAGGGCAACCTGTAACGCTGGTTTTTTTAAGAAAAGATCCTTCTCCGTGTGCGGAGAAAGTTATATTTGAAAAACTTGGACTAAGTCTGGATTTACCGGTTAATAAAACAGCTGAATTAACAATTAAAGCGGATGAAGCTGGAGATTATGTTTTTAATTGTCAGATGAAAATGTATCTGGGCAACTTAATTGTAACTATCTGATTTTTAATGTTTTTATTTTATTATCTGAGGTGAGAAAAAAATTCACAATTATTTACAAAAATATTAATGCTTTCCTCTTATTGGCCGATAAATAGTAAGTTAATTGACTTCAAATAAGGCCCCCCCCCTAATGAAATCTAAGATAATAGCTTTTTTATTTAGCGCAAAAATTTTAATGCTGGTCTGGGTTAGCCTGTTATTCCTCTCCGCAGTTTTATCTGCTGTAAATTACTTTAATTTTATGCAGCTTATCTCTGAGTCAGGCCTTTCTACAGAAGCATTCACTTCTTCATTTTCAATACTCGGACTAACTTTTATGTTATTCGTGATGATTGCCTTTGCTGGAATTGGCGTTGTTTTGAAAAAAGCTAAAGGCGGTGGTTCAAAACAAACACTAGCAAGATTGCAGGAGTACATAGCAAAACCTGCTGCTTTTAGACAAGGTTTAAAACATGATGGAAAGGGTAAGCAAACAGAACTCTTTGAATTAATCGATCTTGTTATTTTAAATGCGACGAATAAATTAGATAGAGTTGAAGATGCGGGTTCTATTCTTGCCGGTGCTGCAAGTGAAATGTCCTATGACTCTAAAGATTTAAGTGAGGAGATGAAAAAGCAATACAGTGCTATTGATCAGGTGGCGACGGCGGTCAATGAAATGACGGCAACTGTTCAGGAAGTTGCACGTAATACCGCAGATGCATCAAGTGCAGCAACGAGTGCAAGTGCAGAAGCACAAGAGGGTGCCTTGCAGTCTACAAATGCAATTGGTGCAATTGAAATGCTTGATTCAGAGATTAAATCTGCAACAAAAGTTATTGAAGATGTTAAAGAAGAAAGTACCAAGATTGGATCTGTTTTAGATGTTATTCGTGGTATTGCTGAGCAAACGAATTTATTAGCACTTAATGCAGCTATTGAAGCAGCTCGTGCCGGTGAGCAAGGTCG
>JAUVGM010000201.1 GCA_030593785.1 Gammaproteobacteria bacterium
GGGTAAAGCTAAATGGACACGCGCAGATTGAATTGAACGCATTGAAGTTATGGTACGCGCTAACTCACCTTCAAGTGCACGTTTGTAACGTGCTTTTTGTAAAAATGAACTTGTACCAAAACCCTGATCTTTTTCAATCATCTCAAAGCCATGACCAGAGGTAAGACTAAGATTTTCAGATGCTAATTTTAATTTTGCTTCATTAACTTTTGCTGAATCTACCAGTATTGAACCTGAAGCAGTATCAACGGTATAACGAATATTACTTCTTTCCAAAACACTAATAACATCATTTAATGTTTGTCCGGACAATTGTCCAGGTAACCGAGTGTAATTAGGTGTTTGCATCCACGTTACAATGGCGATACCTAAAGCAATACTTGCAGCTAAACCGATTAATAAACCTACCTGTCGTATTATGGGTAATGAAGACATTCCCTGAAAAGGAACGCTTACATTCTCGGCTTTTACTAAATCCATATTATTCTCACGATATTTTTATTAAGCTAACGGTTCATACTTATTCGGGTTACAGATTTAAACCTGCATGTTCATTATTTCCTGGTACGCACTAACCAGCTTGTTTCTCACTTGTAGCATTGCCTGGAATGAAATATTTGATTTTTGCATTGCAACCATCACTTCTGACACGTTCACATTAGGATCACCGGCTTGAAAAGCATCCTGTAACTTTTTAGAATCAGCTTGTGTTTCACTCACTTTATCAACAGATTGCTTTAGCAGATCAGAAAAATTGGACTGCCCTGCAGCACCGCTTGATTCTGCAGTCTTACCTTGTGCCTGTGCAGCCATGGCGCGCATTTGTATCAATAATGAATCTGGATTGATTGTATTGCTCATTTTCTTTTCCTTCTCTGCCAGAATGATGGTGTCATTCTTTTGTCAGATATTCTTATTTTCAGGCTCTATTTATACTGCATGCAGTTTTCACGCCAGTCGGCTATTTACCCTACACTTTGACTTTGACTGTATGAATCTGGCACCGTGATACCCGCATCTCGCATACGCGCTAACTTATATCTTAGTGTACGTTCACTAATTCCCAGTTTTTCAGCTGTCATTTTACGACTGCCTTTTGCGTTTTTAATCGCACCTAATATTAAATTCCATTCACGTTGTTTCAGGTCACCGTTCAAAGAATCCATATTGCTCTCACTTTTGACCTCAGCAGCATCATCGCTATGAGAAACAGCTTCATTTTTAACCATTGCCAATGCGGGTTTAGCGCGTCGAGCGGCTTCAAAATGAATATCATCAACAAGAATCTCTTCACCTGATTGAAGAATTAATGCACGTTGCACCACGTTATCCAGTTCACGAACATTTCCCGGCCAGGCGAAATCAATTAATTTTTGTGCTGCAGTTTCCGATAATTCAGGTATAGCACGATGTGCACTTACGGCATGTTTCTCTAATAATCTCTGTGTCAAAGGAATAATGTCATCGGGGCGTTCACTTAAAGGCAACATATGTAATGGGAAAACATTTAAACGGTAATAAAGATCTTCACGGAACTTACCATCAGCAACAACTTCTTGCATATCGCGATTTGATGTTGCTAATACGCGTACATCAAGCTCGATGATTTTATTTCCACCTAAACGCTCAACTTCCTTTTCTTGCAATACACGAAGTAACTTGGCTTGCAGGCCAATATCCATTTCAGATATTTCATCTAACAAGATTGTCCCACCCTGAGCTTGTTCAAATTTACCCGGACTCGCTTTATATGCTCCTGTATAAGCACCTTTCTCATAACCAAACAATGTCGCTTCAAGCATGTTTTCCGGAATGGCTGCACAGTTAATGGCAACAAAAGGTTGCTCCGCACGAGATGAGTTTTTATGAATGAAATGCGCTAATACTTCTTTACCTGTTCCGCTTTCACCGGTAATCATAATAGTAGCTTCACTGTCTGCAACTCGCTTAGCAATAACCGCTAATTCAATTGATTCACTATCAACTGCAATCATGTCTGTATCGTCACCGGACTTACCAACGTAACGGCTTACCATGTTAATCAACACTTCAGCTTCAAAAGGTTTAACCATGTAATCAACTGCACCATCACGCATTGCATCAACTGCTTGCTCAATCGTTCCATAGGCTGTCATTAACATGACTGGAATATCCGGGTGTAATGTTTTCACACGTTTTAGTAATACATCTCCACTCATTTGCGGCATGTTGATATCACTCACAATCAAATCAACAGCAGATGATTCAAGTTGTGTTAAAGCCATGCGTCCGTTTTCAGCCATTACAACATTGTAACCGGCTGTTAACAGCGTATCCTGCAATGCCTCGGCTAATGCCTGATCATCTTCAACGACTAAAATAGTTGAACCATTCATAATCTAACCCTCTTTACCTTTAAGCTATATGCTGATGTTTTAATTCAGTTGTTTCAAAATTATTATGTTTATTCATATTTTTTCTTTTAAATTCATTGTTCAATTCAAGCGGCAAAGTCACTTTAAATACACTGCCTTTACTGGCTGTTGACTCAAGTTCTACATTTCCACCATGTGCTTTTGCCACTGCCTGAACCACGGCTAAACCTAAACCGGTACCCTGAGTTCGAGTAGTGTAAAACGGATCAAAAATTTGATTTTGTAATTCTGCTGGTATGCCTGGGCCGTTATCTTTTATTGCAATACATACATTATTTTTAACTTTTGTAATTATGACTTCAATCTTTGCTGCTTCTGCCATATCTCTTTCTTTCATTGCCTGCATCGCATTCATGGCTAAATTTGTTAGAGCACTGAGTAGCATTTGACGATTGCCATGAATCATTAGCTCTCTTTCGTTATTCGTTGTAACAAAACGTGTTGCCGTTAATTCAAGTTGAGGTTCCAGGCCTTGATAGAGTTCATCGAGTAGAGTCTGAGTTGAAAAGAATTCTTCACCGACCTTTCCTTCGCGCGAATACATCAACATATCTTCAATTAACTGTTCCAGATGACGTAAACGTGAGGTCATTTTGTCAGTTAAAATGAAACGGTCTTCATCAGATAAAATCTGTCGCTTAAGATTTGAAACATAAAGTAATGCAGAAGAAAGTGGTGTACGAATTTGATGTGCAAGTGATGCGGCCATTTTACCCATAGCAGCTAAGCGTTGTTGCTGCCCCATGCGATCTTGCAGGTAACGAATTTCTGTTACATCGGTAATTAATAAAATTTGTCCTGGCTCAGATCCCAGGGGACATGTAGATATATTAACTTTACGACCATCTACCAATGAAATGTCATGACCATCATCACTGCGAGGAGCAAATGACCGTTGAATAATTTCTGCCCAGGGCAACCCTAGTAATGGCTGACCTAATAATAATTCTGCAGCAGGATTATGTTCCTGAACTTTTCCTTCTTCATCGATAACAACAACACCACCGGGCAGCGCATGAAGTAATGACGCTAACCGACTCGCAACACGTTCTTTTTCTGTTAATTCTTTAATGCGTTCATCTTTTTCTGTTTCTAATGCTTCGGTCAGACCAGCCACTCTAACTTCGAGTTGTTGATACGATTCTGAGAGTTGAGCAGATAATTGATTAAAGGCACCAAAGGCATCCTGTAATTCCTGAGCTTGCGCAGGAAAATCAGTATTATCGTCTGAAATATGTTGTTTTGTTTGTTTCATATTCAATGTTCATCTCGTTGAAAGGGAATAATCCCTCGAGATACATTGAGCAAGAACTGCGCCAACAATTAATATTCAATATTATCAACAGCTTAAATAACAAATAAATTAAGAAGTCAAATTACTGTCGCTATTAATGAGTGCATTTTCAGATATAATGATGGAAAGATGACGAGTTTGTAACCGGTACTTGAAATACCGCTACTGCCTCTATTTACCCAAACTAGTTTAGTAGTATATTTAAACTGTAATTATTGAAGCAGGATGTTTATATTTTCAGAGCTTCGACTATTAATAATGGATAGCCCCCCCATGTCATTGAGTAGTTCAGAAACATGTTACGATTATTTTAACTGTAAAGAGGTTGATTGCGTACGACGAAACTTTCCAGCCAAACAATGTTGGGAAGTTGATGACGTGCAATGCCAAAGTCATAGCAAAGCATTCGCTGATATAAAAAAGCGTTTCAAAAGTAAGTTAGCAGCATGCAAAGTCTGCATGTATTACCAGGAATACAATTAAAAGTTTTTTATCTATTGCTGTTATGAATCTTAGGATGTCATTTAATATTTAAAATATTAAATATATTTTGATAAGAATAACGTCTACTACCCAGTCACTTATTGGAATACCAATTATGCTGAGGCTGCTCGTTGCAGACCATATTTACGCATTTTTTCAACCAGAGTGGTACGGCGCATATTTAAGCGTTGTGCTGCATGAGCAACAACACCATTTGCATCATCTAATGCTTGCTTAATGAGGTTTGATTCTAAATCTAATAAATGAGCTTTAAGATCGATACCTTCTGCAGGCAATACATCCTGACTTGTAACCTGATTAACAATGTGTGAAACAACGCGTTGTTGCAGCATTGGATCCTGCTTAACCGAATCTGAAGCCATGTTTACTACTGAAACCTCAATACCCTGGCGATATTTTTCGGGCAAATCATGGGTATCAACCACACCATTAGGAAACATAATGAGCAAGCGTTCGACTAAATTTGATAACTCACGTACATTGCCAGGCCACTGATATTGTTGCAATGCAGTTACTGCTGCAGGCGTTAAACGAACCGAACCTCTTTTATTGTTTTCCATGCGAACAATAAGTTCTTCCAACAACAGTGGAATATCTTCAGCGCGTTCAGATAGAGATGGCATTTCGATAGGGAAAACATTTAGACGATAATATAAATCTTCGCGGAAACGACCTTCGGTAATTTCAGTTTCTAAATTTCTATGTGTTGCCGCGATGATACGCACATTTGCTTTAATACTTTTGTTACCACCGACACGTTCAAATACGCGTTCTTGAATAACACGTAATAATTTAACCTGCATTGCT
>JAUVGM010000261.1 GCA_030593785.1 Gammaproteobacteria bacterium
CGTAGCGACGAAGCAATCTTCATAAAAGTGGTATTCATCATGAGATTGCCGCGGTCATTTTATTCCCTCGCAATGACGATATAGCTGGTGTTTTTAGATGTGGACAAATAAACTGCGCAGCTCAATTTTGCTGTATTTACCGATAGATTAATAAATATGCGTCGTACCGATTTCACCTTTGAGTTACCAGAAGAATTAATAGCCCAGGTACCTGTTACTGAGCGCACTGCTAGTCGACTGTTGGTTTTAGAAGGGGAGACAGGTATTTGCGAAGACAAGTTATTCACTGATTTAATCGGTTTTTTAAAAGACGATGATTTATTGGTGTTTAACAATACCCAAGTTATCCCGGCACGTTTGCATGGCAAAAAAGCATCCGGTGGAAAAATTGAAGTGCTGATCGAACGTATTGTTGATGAACACGTTGCTTTAGCACATATTCGCGCCAGTAAATCACCAAAGTCAGGTACCGAGTTATTATTTGAGCAAGATATTCATGCAGAGGTGACAGGTAGAGAGGGTGATTTGTTTATTGTAGATTTTAGTCACAACAAAAAGTCTGTCCTGGAAATTCTCAACCTGATTGGTCATATGCCACTTCCTCCTTATATACAGCGTGAAGATGAGTCCTTTGATCAAGAACGTTATCAAACTGTTTATGCAGAAAAACCGGGCGCAGTAGCAGCGCCAACAGCCGGATTGCACTTTGATAAAAAGATGTTGCAGTTATTATCTGAAAAAGGAATAGAGCAGGTTCATGTTACATTGCATGTAGGAGCTGGGACATTTCAACCTGTTCGGGTTGATAATTTAAACGATCATCATATGCATAAAGAGTGGATTGAATTAACTCAAGATAATTGCGATAAAATTAATAAAGCTATGGAACAGGGCCGGCGTATTATTGCGGTTGGTACAACAAGTGTGCGTTGTCTTGAATCAGCCGCATTATTTTCTGGAATGTTTGAAGATAAATCAGCAATTTTAAAACCCTATACTGGTGAAACAGATATTTTTATTACCCCTGGTTATGAGTTTAAAGTGATTGATGCATTGGTAACGAATTTCCATTTATCCGAATCAACATTGTTAATGTTGGTTTCAGCATTTGCTGGTTATGAAAATATTAAAAGTGCCTATCAGCATGCGATAAAAGAAAAGTATCGTTTCTTTAGTTATGGTGATGCGATGTTTTTGACCCGTAAGATTATAAATTAGTGAAAATATATTATGAAATTTGAATTAGATAATACAGAAGGCTTTGCCAGACGTGGTCGCTTAGTATTTGATCGCGGCACAGTGGAAACACCGGCTTTTATGCCTGTTGGAACTTACGGCACGGTTAAAGCGATGACACCTGAAGAACTGCAAGACTTAGGTGCACAGATTGTTTTAGGTAATACTTTTCACTTGATGCTCCGACCCGGCTCTGAAATTATTAAAAAACACGGTGACTTACATAACTTTATGCACTGGCAAGGTCCTATCCTGACAGACTCAGGTGGTTTTCAGGTTTGGAGTTTAGGTAAGTTAAGAAAAATTACTGAAGAAGGGGTGAAATTTAATTCTCCTATCGATGGCAGTAAAGTGTTTATGGGGCCAGAAGAGTCTATGCAGGTACAACGTGATCTCGGCTCAGATATTGTTATGATTTTTGATGAGTGCACACCTTATCCTGCTGAAGAAAAAGAAGTGCGTGAATCAATGGAACTTTCATTACGCTGGGCGAAACGCTCTAAAGAAGCGCATGGTGATAATCCTTCCGCTTTGTTTGGCATTGTGCAGGGTGGAATGCATCCTCATTTACGTGAAATCTCATTAAATGGTCTGAAAGACATCGGTTTTGATGGTTATGCGATTGGAGGGCTTTCTGTTGGAGAACCAAAAGAAGAAATGATCAAAGTGCTGGATCATTTGAAATCCAGAATGCCTGAAGATCGTCCTCGTTATTTGATGGGTGTTGGGACACCAGAAGATATCGTTGAAGCGGTACGACGCGGTATTGATATGTTTGACTGTGTGATGCCGACACGAAATGCACGAAATGGCTTTTTATTCACAAGTAAAGGCATGGTTCGAATCCGAAATGCTAAATATAAAGATGATATTGGAGCAGTGGATGATGAGTGTGAGTGTTACACCTGTAAAAACTACAGTCGTGCCTATTTACGCCATTTAGATAAAACTAAAGAAATTCTTGGTGCCCGTTTAAACACAATCCATAATCTTCATTATTATCAGCATGTTATGGCTGGATTGCGTGATGCAATTGCGAAGGGAGAATTGGATGAATTCGTGACTGAATTTTACGCCAAGCGCGACCAAGCTGTACCTAGTGTGTCATAATGCTGCGCTATTATTTACATATTATTGAAACACTATAAAAAGGTTAAAAAATGAGCTTCTTTATTTCAGATGCCGTTGCCGAAGCAGCGCCAGGTGCACAACAAGCAGATCCAATGACATCACTGATTCTCTTCGGTGGTATGATTTTAATTTTTTACTTCATCCTGATTCGCCCACAATCAAAACGTGCAAAAGCGCATCGTGAACTGGTTGCGGGTATTTCGAAGGGTGATGAAGTTATTACTAATGGTGGCATCTTAGGAAAAATTACGGATGTTTCTGAGCAATATGTGACGCTGGAAGTTGCAGATAATGTAGAAATGAAAATCCAGAAATCTGCTGTAGCGACAGTGTTACCCAAAGGTTCATTGAAAGCAGCGCTTAAAGATTAAAAAGGATTAATATATTAACGGCCTTCTATAAGAAGGCCGTTTTTATATAAAGAAATAAAAATAATTCGATTCAGGTATTCCCTCTATGTTAAATCAATACTCTTCCTGGAAGTACATGTTGCTTCTTGTTGTCCTTATTGTAGGCAGTCTTTATGCCTTGCCTAATTTATATGGCTCTGATCCAGCGATTCAGATTTCAGCAACCCGAAATTCTATCGTTGATACACAAGTTGAAAGTCAGGCACTTGAAGTTTTAAAAAAGGCTAATGTAAATTTACGCAGCTCGGTATTAGATAGTAAAGGTTTGCTTTTACGTTTCGATGGGGTTGAACAACAACTTAAAGCAGCAGATGGATTACGTGATGCCTTGGGTGAAAACTATACGGTTGCACTGAATTTAGCACCGGCAACTCCTGGCTGGTTAAGAGATATGAATGCCAGACCGATGTACCTTGGTTTGGATTTGCGCGGTGGTTTGCACTTCTTAATGGAAGTAGATACTGAGTTGGTATTGCGTCAGGCAATGGAAAGTAATGCAAATGATATTCGTGGTGCATTAAGAAAGAAAAAAATCCGTTATTTATCTGTTCGTGATAATAAAGAACAGATTACGGTTAAATTCCGTTCACTGGCTTTGCGCGATAAAGCCATGTCTGCGGTTAAAGCAGAGCTTAATGATTTAGAACTGGCTGATTATGAAGAAGCAGGCGCATTTTATTTTACTGCCACCTTAAAGAATACTGCGTTAATTTCCTTGAAAAAATCGGCGTTACAGCAAAATGTTACCACCTTACGTAACCGTGTTAATGAGCTAGGTGTTGCAGAACCTATTATTCAACAGCAAGGCGATAATCGTATTGTTATTCAATTACCGGGTATTCAGGATAGTGCACGAGCAAAACGAATTTTAAGTGCAACCGCAACTTTGGAATTTCGTTTAGTTGATGTCAATGTTTCTCCACAAGATGCGATTGAAGGTCGTATTCCTCCTACTGCGCGCTTGTACCGTGATCGTGAAGGTCAGCCGGTTGTATTGAAAAAACGTTTAATCATTACCGGTGACAGAATCACAAATGCCTCTTCTGGTTTTGATAGTGAATCAACTAGTCCAATGGTATCTATTACGCTTGATGGTGCCGGTGCACGTATTATGGCGCAAACCACCAAGAAGAATCTTAAAAAACCGATGGCCGTGGTTTTTAT
>JAUVGM010000209.1 GCA_030593785.1 Gammaproteobacteria bacterium
GAACACCATTTTTTTGTTTACAATATTTAAAATTACTAACAAATAAATTCCAGCTAAGGCAAACAATAAAGAGGTTAGTAAACGTATACTTTCATTGAGAAAGCCACTTGATAACCCAAAGTTAAATATTTTAAATCCATAAATAAATGCGGCGACCATAACAATAAACATAATAAAGAACCTTATGTAATCAGACAGGTCATGCAAATATGCTTCAACTTTTCTATTTACTTCTGGTTCTTTAATTAATATCGTTGTTACCACACCAAGCAACATGATTGCAGCCATAATTAAATACGTTGTTTTCCATGCATCGTAACTGTATTGATCTACGGAGCCATAATACGATGCCAAATAAAGTCCACCCGCACCCGACACCAACATACCAATTCGATAGCCTGCTATATACATAGCGGACATTGCTGCTTGATATTCTTTTTTTACTGCTTCAATACGATATGCATCAATCACAATATCCTGACTGGCAGATGAGAAACCAAGTAATACAACCGCCACAGCCATTCCACCTAACCCCTGTGCCGGATCAATCATTGCCATTGAGGTAATAGCAAGAATAACCGCAAGCTGTGCAACCAATAACCAGCTACGTCGCCGGCCCAACAAATTATGTAAAAAAGGAAGAGGAAATTTATCTATGATAGGAGCCCAGATAAATTTAAATGAATACGCTAAAGCAGCCCAACTAAAATAAGTTACTGCGGAACGATCAACGCCAGCCTCTCTTAACCAGAGAGATAACGTTGAGAAAATAAGAAATAAAGGCAGGCCGGCTGAAAAACCTAAAAACAACATCGACATAATGCGATGATTTAAATAAATTTTAAATGCACTCGACCAGCTTATTTCAGATTTCACATCTATATTTAGGGACATATCAATTCCGCAATAAAAATTATTTTATTTCAAAATCATAATCTATCGTCAATGGTGCATGATCAGAAAACCAACTATCTTTATAAACAGATGCTTTTTTAACTTTATCTTTTAAGCCCGGCGTTACAAATTGATAATCAATCCGCCAACCCACATTGTTCGCCCGTGCATTGCCTCGGTTTGACCACCAGGTATACTCGCCTGACTTATTGTTTACTTCACGAAACGCATCTACATAACCAACATCATCTAGAATATTATCAACCCAGGCATGATCCTCAGGTGTGCAACCGGAATTCTTTTGATTACTTTTCCAGTTGGTGATATCAATTTCTTTATGTACCACATTAAAGTCACCACAAATCACAAACTCGCGACGTTTACGTTTCATGCCCTTCATATCTTCGGTAAGCTGATCCATAAATTTAAGTTTATTCTGATGACGTTCTGGACTTGATGAGCCGGAAGGTAAGTAAAGAGAAGCCACCGTAAAGCCATCAAATTCTGCCTGAATCCAGCGTCCTTCCGTATCTGCATGTGGCCAGCCTAAGCCTTTAGTCACTTTGTTTGGTTTTGTTTTACAGTAAATAGCCACTCCGCTATAACCCTTTTTCTCTGCATCAAAATAATAACAGTGGTAGCCCTTGGGATAAAAAATACTATCATCCAACTGATGTTCCTGTGCCTTGGTTTCCTGAATACAAATCACATCTGCACGTTGTTTTTTCATCCAGTCAAAAAAACCCTTACGTTCCGCCGCACGGATACCGTTCACATTTGCTGTAATAATTCGCATTACTGATTATCCAATTCTGTTCACAAAACGTGTATCATACACGACCTGATGCAGCACCAGTATGCTCAATGCCAGTATGCTTAATGAAAGAATGCTGAATTAAACTCAATAGGAACAATCATGCGCGATTATCAAAAAGACTTTATCGAATTTTCTATTAATAATGACGTACTTCGCTTTGGCGAATTCACATTAAAATCTGGCCGCGTCAGCCCTTATTTTTTTAATGCCGGTTTATTCAACAGTGGTGAAGCGCTCGCTAAACTCGGCCAATATTACGCAGCAGCGATTAAAGAAAGCGAACTCAAATTTGATGTCTTGTTTGGCCCTGCCTACAAGGGTATCCCTCTTGCAACGATCACTGCTGTTGCACTATATGAACACCAAAATACCAACATCCCTTACTCATTCAATCGCAAAGAAGCCAAAGCCCATGGTGAAGGTGGCAACATCGTTGGCGCAGCATTAGAAGGTGAGATTCTCATTATCGATGATGTCATCACCGCAGGCACCGCTATTCGTGAATCAATGGATATGATTTCTGCCGCAGGCGCAAAACCTGCCGGTGTCATTATCGCACTGGATCGTCAGGAAAAAGGCACAGGTGAGCTCTCTGCAATTCAGGAAGTTGAACAGCAATACAATATTCCAGTATTAAGCATTATTAAATTAGAACATCTGATTACCTATATCGAAGGTAATGCAGATTTTGCTCAGTACCTCGACAAAGTAAAAGCGTATCGCGAGCAATATGGGATATAAATTTTATTGTCGGGATTTCGCCCTGGCAGCGGTGCTATGCTCTACTTTTTAAAAGGCCCTTATGCTAATCGTTAATACAAATCCATCTAAGTGTAATCATCCCGTGAGACGCAGCCGAGCTTCGAAAGTAAAGCAGGATCATAGCGAGCATTTGTCTGAGCACGAGAAAGTGCGGAGCACCGTGCGAGTTTGCGAGTGCCTGTTTTTCTTTTGATGCGAGGGGATTGGAATTGAAAATCCCAACAAGTCTCCGGGTGTCTTTTTCTTTGGTGTCTTTCTTTTGGACAAGCAAAAGAAAGATACTTGCTGTCGGTCAACCACCGACTCGGCTGTCCGGCCGAAACCGGACATAAGATTCCAGCCACGCAGTGACTACACAAACATGTCGGCCTGATACCCTCTAATTTTATTATTTGAAGGGGGGGCACTATGAGTGCCGACCTACAAAAAATAGATTCCCATTTTCACGAGAATGACGAAACGTTCACCCCAATAACAACTTTGCACCAACTAATAACGTTACCACTTCATATACCCGCTTAATCCAGCGATTACCTGCAGAAATCGCAAAGTGAGCTCCAGCGTATCCACCCAACATGGAAGCAACGAGCAAAATGGGAACCCAATCCCAACGAATTGGCCCCTGTAATCCAAGCGCTAATGCACCTGCACCATTCCAAAATAAACCAACCAGAACCAATGTATAAGCAACCGCTCGTTTGTAATCGAGTGAAAACCACCTCACCAGCCATATTGTGACGAACAATCCCGTTCCCGAAGTTAAAGAACCATTCAATATTCCGATAAAGAATAAAACAGCAAAACCTGTGAATTTATGCTGCCAATTTCTGTCCAATTCTTGTGCTTTTTGTCCAAGCTCCTTGTGTAAAACAGAGTACAGGCCCAGACCAATCGTTAATAAACCCAAGGCCAATTCAGCAGGACGATCTGGTACACGTACAATAATGCCGGCACCCAAAATTACGCCGGGTAATCCAGAGGCTAAAATAAGCAGGGAAAAACGCCAATTAAGCGAACCTTCCCTAAAGTGTCGCGTGGTGGCGCCGATACCTAATGCAACAGTGGCCAGTTTATGCGTCGCTAAAGCAACACTAAAGGGTAAACCGAGAAAGAGTAACAAGGGTAATTGCAACAAGCCTGCTCCACCACCGGAAAAAGCAGAAAAACTATTTGCAATAAATGAAACGATAAATAATAGTATGCTGTCTGTCACAAGATCTGCTACTTTGTATTAATAACTGTGAATATTAGTGTAATTTGAAATGCTACTGAATAAAAGAATACACTTACACGAATTTAAGTAAATTCAATATTAATAAATTAAAAGAACAAATAAATCATGAAAAAATTATTTACAACATCATTTAAAGTTACCTCTCTTACCCTTATCAGCTTTTTAATTTCACAACCTGTTATGGCGGCTAAATTTAAATGCTGGACTAACAGTGATGGAGTCAAAGAATGCGGTACAGCTGTACCTCCAGAATATTCTCAGCAAAGAATAGAAACACGTGGCGATTCTGGCCGTGTTCTCGAAGTTAAAGAACGAGCAAAAACAGAAGCTGAACTTGCAGAGATAGATCGTTTAGCTAAATTAAAAGAAATCGAAGATGCAAAGCTTGCTGAACAAAAGAAAAAAGATGATGTCCTGTTAAAAACATTTTCAAGTGAACGTGATATCAACATGTTGAGAGACAGTAAAATTAATGTTATCGAAGGTATTCTCACTGTAACAAACAGTAACAATAAAGCGTTACACAAAAAACTGGAAAAACTACAAAAACGAGCAGCAAATTCTGAACGCCGTGGTAAAAAACCACCGCAAAGAATTCTGGATGATATAAAAGCAACTGAAAGCCGCCTGAATAAAAATATGAATTCAATTAAAATAAAACGAGAAGAACAGAAAGTTATTCGTGCAAAATTTGCCAAAGACCTGGAACGTTTCCAACACCTAAAGAAAGCAACTAATTCTAAGAAGACACCTAAACGCTAGTACTTTGTTTCAAGTTTAAGTAAACGTTCTTGCAAGCAATGCCCATTGGCTATTCCAATGCTCTATGGGTGAGCGCTTAAAACCTGAGCGTACAAACTGAATAATGCGACCTTCTACTACTGCAAGTAATAAGTTTGCCTGAGCCTGAACGGGCGTTGTTAAGGTCAACTCCTTATTCATTTCTCCTTCGCGTAAAACCTGTTTAATCTGCGTTTCAAGTCGCTCAAAAAACTGGCTCACACGTAATCGTAGACGTTCCGTTTCCCCTGTCAGAACATCACCCGTTAGTATTCGCGTTAA
>JAUVGM010000105.1 GCA_030593785.1 Gammaproteobacteria bacterium
TAAGGTTGAATTAGAGTGGATAAAAAACATTACCCCACGGCATTTCTAGTTGTTATCGCAGTTGCATTGTATTTTATGTATGGCGATCAATTTTCGTTGAAGAATGTTGATTTTGAGGCATATAAAGAAGTTTGCCTTAAATATCAGATGGCAAAGTCAGGAACCTATACAAAAGAAGAGATACAGAGCCTGGTCAACAAGGTGAATTATCTTTTACCGGGAACAGTAGACGAGATAAAAGAGCCACTTAAAAAAGAAATAAAAACGTGTGCTAATGAACTTTCAAAAAGACTTAATTATAATAATTAAACGGAGTTAATATTAACATGTCATTTTTACTTGAAACATTCAACGTTCCGTTATGGTTTCTCGTTTTTGCATTTGCCTGTGCTGCACCGCTATGGATTAAGTGGTACCAGATGTTCTATCAAAAATTTATTGTCACCGGTATTTTACAAAAGAACATGAAGAAAGCAGGTGATACGGTAGAAGAGAAAGCAAATATTTTAAAAAAAGCAACAAGCCACTGGAATTCAAGTTCAGATCATGAACTTAATACTGCGAGTGCAGTAAAAAAGAAACGTGAACATTTAGTGACTGAAGCGGAACAGCCTTACGTAAAAATTGTTTTAAAAACATTAGCGGTAAATGGTGATGCCGGTATGTTAATACAGTCCATTGCAGATACGTTAGAAATAAACAGTAATGAAATAAAAAGCTCACTTGCTTATTTAGAGAAGAATGAGTTTGTAGACGTTGTCGCAGCAGGAAATGGTACAAAATATTACTTGTCTGCACGCGGCAAAAAATATTGCGTTAAGCGCGGTTACATAACAGAATGATTTTAAGCTGTTAGTAATAGAGGGAGTTAATTCGATATGTCTTTTTTCTTTGAAACGATTGCAATTCCTTTCTGGTTTATTGTCTTTGTTGTTGGCAGCGCAACACCTCTTTGGCTGAAGTGGTATAAAAAATTTCATGATAAATTTATTGCTACCGGTGTTTTGCAGAAAAAATTTCGACGTGCAAAGTCTGTTGCAGAAATGAAAGTTGATATTTTAAAAAAGGCGACTGATAACTGGAATGAAAACAGTGAGCTTTCAGGTTTCTCTGGAAGTAAGGTGCAAAAGAAAAAGCACGTTAAAAAGAGCATTGATCAGGTTAAAAAACACAATATCAAAAGTGTATTAAAAGTATTAGCGGAGCATGGTGAAATAGGGGTTTTACCACGATCAATTTCAGATGTCACAGGTATTACTATTATAGATACAAAGAATGCTTTGTCGTATTTGATTGAAAAAAAATATGCAGAAGAAATTAATAGTACTAATGGCGTGAAATATTACTTAACGAGTTTGGGTCGTAAATATTGTGTAAATAAGAAGTATATAGACAATTAAGCCTATGCCAAAACATGAGAAAAAACAGTGTCCACGTTGTGCTACCGAGTTTGAATGTAAAACAGGTTCGATACTCTTATGCCAGTGCTCAGAAATTGAGATGACGACAGAACAACTTGAATACAGTAACAGCAAGTATAACGATTGTTTATGCATTTCGTGTTTAAAAGAGTTACAAACCGAATTCAATATATTGTCTTACAATGAAAACATCAAAAATATTCTTTTAGGTCGTTCTTAAATTTGTAATAACTGAGTATAATTTCGCCTTATATTCTTATCTCTATTCTTAAGTGAACTAATAATGTTAATAGTAATATCCCCTGCGAAAACGCTGGATTATGAAACACCACCTAAAACTAAAGTGTTTACTACTCCTGATTACCTGGACTATTCACAGCGACTCATTAATCGCTTAAGAAACTTTTCCTCCCTTGATATTTCTGATCTTATGAGTGTCAGCGCAAAAATTGCCGATTTAAATTTTGATCGTTATGAATCCTGGAAAAAACCCTTCACGCAAAAGAATGCCAAGCAGGCCGTTTTAGCCTTTAAGGGTGATGTTTATACCGGTCTGGATGCTGCGACATTCAGCGCGGCTGATTTTAAATTTGCCCAAAACCATTTACGTGTTCTTTCCGGGCTTTATGGCTTATTACGGCCTTTAGATCTTATGCAGCCTTATCGTCTTGAAATGGGAACAAAGCTGAAAACGGATGTTGGTAAAAATCTATATGAATTTTGGGGCTCGGATATTACAGAAGGCCTGAATAAGCAGTTAAAAAAGATAAAGTCGGACACATTAATTAACTTAGCATCAAATGAATATTTTAAATCAGTAAAACCTAAAGAGTTAGATGCTGAGATAATCACGCCGGCATTTAAAGAATTTAAAAATGGTGAATATAAAATGATCGGGATTTACGCGAAAAAAGCGCGTGGTTTATTAAGTCGATACATTATCCAAAATAAATTGAGTGATCCCGAAGAGATTAAATTATTTAGTGAAGATGGTTACAAGTTTAATAAGAGATTATCTAAAGGCAATAACTGGGTCTTTACACGTAAACAATAGCGATAAAAAAGATTGGAGAAAAATAATGGATGAAGAATTAAAGCAAAATATCAAAGAACGTAAAACATGGCTACGTGGTTTGTATATGTTATTGTTTTTAGTTTTCTATAGTGTCGCAAAAGTGATTATATTTGCGGTTATTGCCTTTCAATTTTTATTGACATTATTTACTGGGAAAACCAATGAAAGGTTGGTTAAGTTAGGACAAAGTCTCAGCACTTATCTCTATCAAATATTAACGTTTCTTACCTTTAATAGTAATGAACACCCTTATCCCTTTGGAGCATGGCCTAAAGGTGCGCCTGCTGTAAAAAAGCAGCCTAAACAAATTAAAGAAGAAAGCTCAGAAAAAAATAAGGATTAACTTTTATTATGAAACTTTACTATTCAACGACTTCACCGTTTGTTCGCAAGGTAAATGTTTTAGCAATTGAAGTTGGATTAGATAAACAAATTGAATGGGTAACAACCAATCCATGGCAAGCGGAAGAAAATTTAACCGCAGAAAATCCGTTGTCTAAAATTCCGACTTTAATTACAGACAATGAAAAAGTTATCTACGATTCACGGGTGATCTGCGAATACCTTGATTCGCTGCATGGTAGTAACAAGATGATTCCTGCAGAGGGGGAAGCTCGCTGGCTGGTTTTACGTTTACAGGCACTGGCAGACGGTATTCTTGAAGCCGGTATTTTGCGCTTCCTGGAAAGAAAACGTTCTGCTGAACAGCAATCAGAGGACTTTGATAGCATGCAAAAAGATTCTGTTGAGCGTGGATTAAATTATTTGGAAAGTACGGTTTCAGATTGGGGATCTAATTTAGATCTTGGCGTGCTGAGTGTTGCCTGCACATTAGGTTGGTTAGACTTTCGTTTTGCCGATGACAATTGGAGAGCAAATCGTTCAAAATTGACAGATTGGTATGAATCGTTTTCAAAACGCTCTTCAATGATAAACACAGTCCCAACCGATCCAACTTAATTTTTCGATTGTCGCTATTGCTTATCTAATCTAGAGGTGTGTATTGCAGACCCGCGCATTCTACCCTGGCTGCATTGCTACTCTTGATTAAATCAAGAAATACGCCTGCTTCATTCTGTGAATCAAATGGGCCATCAAATCCCATCGGTGTTTCAACATACCAGCCATTGTTACTAATTTTAACGATTTGTGAATTTTCGCTTTGCATCTACATAAGCTCTTTATTAATTTCGATTGAGTCTAAATATGGAGCAAATTTTGATGTTTTTAATTGATCTGGATCAATTAATATTAAAACTACAAAAAGTATGGTCTAAATAAGGATTTGCTAATTAAAATCATTGGATAAAATGTCGCAGATAAAGTGATGATTTTGTAGATCCGTCTATAATTACAAGAGCAATGTATAGGTGATCGTTATGGATGAACGTCGATTTGATACTCGAAAACTGGTAAGTACTCCCGTCAGGTTATATCACTCAGAGCTTGGTCGTGTGGATGGTGTGATCAATGATATTTCAGATGGAGGAGCGGCTATAAAGTTAAATTCATTTAAGAGCTTGAATGTCGACACAACGGAAAACGCTATATTCTTACGGCCAATAAATCTGGATGTTTTGTTTCCTGTGTCCTATCTCAGGCAAACCGAATCAGATGTCGTGGTACAATTTTTAGAGTAGTAGCATTTGAGTATTTAGTTATTCAATGTATTCTCAACCTCGAGGAAGCCACGGGCCCCCACTTCAAGTGCTTCAAACTAATTTAAAGACTTATCATGTATAAATTAATGACAATGTCGAAGTGAGTAATTTCAATCTAGAAAGAATTCACTGCTCCTCCGATATTGCTACGCATTGGTATATTTCTTTATTCAGTAGTAATGATGCCGCTGTTTATTTGACTATTTTAGAGTTAGGATAGGCGTAAGTATTTACCCTAATTAGGCAATGGGATAACCGTCTAAAAATCCGACTTTTGGATGATTACAGGATAATAAAATAGCGGTAATGTGTGATTAACAAGTTCTAAAAACGTGATTACAAACAAATTTTAGCCGTATGAATGCCGGTATATTTACTAAAATAATTAAAAGCAGCGAAGTAGCATTATTAATGACAAATAAAAGGGAACAACTGCGTAAAATAGTTAATGCCCCCGTAAAGCTGAGCCATTCAGTTTTTGGGGAGATTAAAGCTGTTACCGGTGATATTTCAAATACGGGTGTGTTTGTTCGCATAGACGATAAACCGACACTGCCTAAAGGTGCACATATTAAGTTGCAGTTTATGAGTTCAGTTTACCCAAATGTAAGTTTTAATACTCGCGTTGTACGTGTGACAGATGACGGTTTTGGGCTTGTGTTTGTTGATTATGAATATGGTGGAGATCGTTTCGCTATGAATAATTTAAAAGATATATGGAATCAAGAAGCCTGATTTCAAAACGCACCATATTCGTTATTTAGAGTTACTTCATTTCCCTCTTATATTCATTTTTATTATTATAAAGCCCATATTAAGCATGCGTTTCTTTTGTAATTAATTGAATGCTTTAATGTATGAAAATTGAGCATTTTAATCAGGAATAATATTTTTATTTTTGCTACTTAATTACTTTTCATGTTCGACCTTATTTGACAAGATAGATAACAATAACTGACCGGAATTTACCTGCATGCTGTTTTTTCCTTTTCGCGTAGATCTTAATTTTAATCGTATCCCTTTGCTTACGATTTTAATTTGCGTTGTCTGTTTGTTTACTTTTATAAGACAAGAAGCCAGTTTTGATGAAATGCAAAAAGCATCAAAAGAATACTGCCAGAAAGATCATGAAAGAATGTTCTGGTTAGTGATTGAGAAAGTCTATGGTGAACGCGATGTAGAAGCGTGTAGCAGTATTTTTTATCACATCCATTCTTATAAAAATCCAGATCAAAGAATTAATGAATTGGTAGAGCAAGCTGATAATTTTAATAGTCGTTCAGAAGTATCAAGTCGAATTATTATTCGCGGTATGCTGGAAGAAAAGTATCGCGAATTCAGACTAAGTGGCGTTGCAAAAGATTTAACAACTGAACTGATGTATGAACCGCATTCGTATAATCTGAAAAATATGATTACAGCTGCTTTTGCGCATGGTAGCTGGGATCACTTACTGGGTAATTTATTCTTCTTTTTTGCTTTTGCCGCATCCATTGAAATGATTTTAGGTATGTTGCGATACGCGCTTATTTTTGGATCAGTGGCAATTGGGACACATTTATCCTATTCGCTGGCGATGGTGAATGTAAACGAGGCATTACCCACCTTGGGTTTATCCGGAGTGGTAATGGGAATGATTGGTGTTTTCGTTTACTTAATGCCCAAAATAAATATTCGTTGTTTTCTATGGTTTTTTGTCATTTTTCGAATAGTAAAAGTTCCTGCCTGGTTATTAGCCGCATGGTATGTCAGCTGGGATATCTATGCGCTTTATTTCTCAGAAGATCAGTCAGCCATTAATTTTATTGCGCATGTGAGCGGGGCAACGATAGGTTTTGGATTAGGTCTCATTTTCCTGGTAGAACGTAAAGAAGAAATTGAAGAGGAGATAAGGCTGCACCAGCAAGCAGAAGAACTACACTTAGAGAAAGGTGAGTAGTTACTTAAACCCGTTATTTCATCAATTTAACATTAGTTTTCTGGTGTTTGAGAGGCTTGGGCGCTTTAATAAGATTTAAGGAGAAATCTATGAATGGTAAGGATAAAAGAAAACATCGTCGAACGGTATTTCACAGAGAAATTTTATTAGGCTCTGTTGATGGCAAAAAGACGGTGATAAAAGCGAATGATATTTCAACCTCGGGCATAGGTTTGTATGCAGATCTGCCTCGAATTAAGGGTGAGTTGCTTCGTTTAACGTTCGACCTTGTGCAAAATGGTTTGAAGCGGGAAATTAATATTGCCGGTGAAGTGAAGTATGTAGAGCTGGCAGATCATGGTTATAACTTTGGCGTAAGGTTTCTCTAGTTTTTTTCTATTCATTTGTATTTATCTTTAATCAAGCGCAGCATTCACTTCTTAAAACATTTTTTAATCTCAACCATGTGCTTTTCAAATTCAGGATGTGTTGCTGTAGCAGTCATAGCATAGGCTGTTATTTCTATTCTTTTAGCCAGTAAATTTCCCGAGCCGTTTCCTGACCGATGACGACCTGGTGCAATCCCCGGGGAACAGTTGCTTGCTCTTTAGAAAGAGGGATTTTTCCTGCCATAATTTCAGCTAACTCCTGAGGAAAAAGGGGGCTACGATCTGTTTCAACATAACCAGCAGGAAACAGAGGCAAGCCTGTGCTGAGGTCATATTTATCAGTCGCGCCTAAGGTGTGTAATATTTCATGGGTGATGACCACCGCATTTGATGGTGTCATTTTATTATCTGCAAAGGCATTCACAATGCCGAGCATACCTTGAGGTAAACCGAGTGAATGTGCCAGTGGTTGCCTGTCTTTGACATCATAATATTTCACGAACATACGAATATGTGGTGCGGGGCCCTGATAGGTATTTGCCTGGTAAGCCCAATAACGCAACTTAAGGCTCCACAACATAATTTCCCACACCGCGCCTGATTGAGGCGGTTCAGGCGGTAAAGATTTCACTTGAGGGGCGAGTTTTAGAGTGAAGGGGTGTTTTAGTGATAGGTTAAATTCTTGTGCTTCTTCACTGATAAATTCTTCTATCGACTGAAAACCCTCTATATCCAGTTGATTAATGTAATTCTGAGTGCTTTGGCTGTTATCTGCATTAATGGGGTAAATGGCTATCCAGAGTGGTTGTTCCCAGTCAGTACTTCGTTTGCTTGTGAGCCAGCTACCCAGGGCAACGCCAAGCAAGATCAATGAAAGTATGAATATTCGGACGATTCTAAAGAGTTTTCTGGCTGACACGTAATTGCATCTCCGATAATGCTAAAAATGAAAAGTGGCTGATTTAAAGAAAATTATATATTTTTCAGCACCAGAATATCTGGCAAAGCTTATTTTGCAAAGACATGATTTAACAGTTGTTTAAATTCTGTGCGTGGTAATCCAGTTTTTTCTTTATTACACTTTAAATCAT
>JAUVGM010000050.1 GCA_030593785.1 Gammaproteobacteria bacterium
TTTTATAATAATTTAGGTAACAATATGTCAGTAGAAACGCATCGTGTGCTGATGGGAGCATGCGGTTGGAAACATCAAGCGTGGTTAGATGATTTTTATTCAGAAGACTTACCAGGAGAATGGCAACTAGGTTTTTATTCCAATGAATTTCCTGTGGTTTATGTTCCTGCAGTGGAGTGGATTGATGATTCAGATTTAGAAGAGTGGACAGAAGATGTTTCTGATTCTTTCCGTTTTGTTTTAGAAATCTCAATTGATATTTTAAAGGATGAACAACGTTTTGCTACAGCACTGAAGAAAGCTAATATTCTAGGTAAATTTTGTCTTGGCCTGATTTTTCAAATCGACCAAAATCTTCAGGATAATACCCAACAGTTTCAAAAATATTTAGAAAGGGCGCAAGCGATTGCTCCTGTTTGCATTGATAAGTGTGGAACTGAACTTTCAAAAGAATTTAAAAACACTTTAATAAATCAAAATATTTCTGAAGTATGGAATGGTGAGCCTCAGGAAAGTAAAAATTTACAACGTGGTTCCCTGGCGATAAGTAAAATTTCTTCGGATAGTCTGGATATGGCAGGTTTGAGAAAAGTTATTGAAGTTTGCTTATCCGCTTCAAATGAAAATCGTACTTCGGTTTTATGTATAGATGGCAATCCTCCCTCTTTGGAACTACTGCGCAATGCAGATATTATTTTAAATTTGTTATAGCAATTATTTAACGGCTAGGTAACAATCAAGACATGACAGATACATCTACACCATTAGTTGAAATTCGTAATCTTAGTTTTGCCCGCGGCGACCGTATGATCTTTGATGGGATCGATATGGATATCCAGCGAGGCAAAGTAACAGCGATTATGGGACCCAGCGGAACAGGTAAAACTACATTGTTACGTTTAATTGGTGGCCAGATTAAACCTTTATCAGGAACCATCAAAGTTGATGGTATTGAAGTTACTAAGCTGAGTCGTTCTGCATTATTTCAATTACGTAAACGTATGGGCATGCTGTTTCAAAACGGTGCTTTGCTAACGGATATGAATGTTTACGATAATATTGCCTTCCCTATCAGAGAGCATACTCAGCTTTCTGAAAAAATGATTCGTACTTTAGTGACAATGAAACTTCAGGTGGTGGGTTTACGCGGAGCGCGTGACTTAATGCCGAGTGAATTATCAGGTGGTATGGCTAGACGAGTTGCATTGGCTAGAGCGATTGCACTTGATCCTATGATGATGATGTACGATGAACCTTTTACCGGGCAGGATCCTATTTCATTAGGTGTGTTAGTTCGCTTGATTCGTGAATTGAATGATACCTTGGGTTTAACCAGTATTGTTGTTTCGCATGATATTGAGGAAGCCTCGTCGATCGCCGATACAATCTATTTATTATCGGGTGGCAAGGTTGTTGCTCATGGCAGCTCTAAAGCCTTACATGAATCTGGCTCCGAATGGGCAAAACAATTTATGAATGGATTACCTGATGGCCCAGTGCCATTTCATTATCCTGCTATAGATTATGCAGAAGATTTACTTTCGGCAGGTAGTAAATAAATACAATGCTTAATTTCATTCAAGGTCTTGGACATAGTGGTTTAACTTTTTTTCAACGATTAGGCCGTGCTAATATTTTGTTTGGGCAAATTTTGGCGGGTGTGCCCGGTATATTATTACGTTGGCCTCTCATAATTCAGCAACTATATTATGTCGGTGTTTTATCTGTTCTTATTATATTAGTGTCCGGTTTTTTTGTTGGCATGGTGCTGGGTTTACAAGGCTATAATATTCTTGTTGATTTTGGCGCAGAAGAAACATTGGGTGTAATGGTTTCGTTATCATTAGTTCGTGAATTAGGTCCTGTGGTTGCTGCATTGTTATTTGCCGGTCGCGCAGGTTCAGCTTTAACGGCTGAAATTGGACTCATGAAAGCAACAGAACAACTTTCCGCGATGGAGATGATGGCAATTGATCCTATTCGTCGTGTACTGACACCCCGTTTCCTCGCAGGTTTTATTTCAATGCCATTATTGGCTGCCATATTTAGTGCGGTTGGTATTATGGGCGGTGATTTTGTTGGTGTTGGTTTATTAGGGGTTGATGAAGGGGCTTACTGGTCACAAATGCAGGCCAGTGTGGATCTTTATGATGATATATTAAATGGTGTAATCAAAAGTATCGTGTTTGGTGTAGTTGTAACCTGGATTGCCGTTTTTGAAGGTTATGATGCGATACCAACATCTGAAGGTGTGAGTCGGGCAACGACACGTACCGTGGTACATTCTTCTTTAGCCATTTTAGGTTTAGATTTTATTCTTACAGCAATCATGTTCTGAGGTCAGGATGATGAATACAAGAAAGACAGAAATATTAGTTGGATTATTTATAGCTGCCGGTTTGGTGGCATTATTTATGCTGGCTATGAAAGTCAGCAACTTAAATATATACAGTGATGATTCAGGGTATGAGATTACTGCTAGCTTTGAAAATGTGAGTGGCTTAAAAGTAAAATCACCCGTCGAAATGGCTGGTGTTCGAATCGGTCGCGTTAGTGATATTTCCTTTGATGGTGAAAGGTTTGAAGCTATTGTAAAAATTCGCATTGAAAGCAAGTACAACACATTACCAAAAGACACTTCAGCAAGCATTTATACGGCGGGTTTACTCGGTGAAAAATATGTTGGACTTGAGCCTGGTGGCGATGAAGAGAATTTGCAGGATAAAGACAAGTTAAAACTTACCCAAAGCTCATTAGTTTTAGAAAAACTGATTAGTCGTTTTGTAGATAGCTTTATTGATAAAGACAAAAAATAATAGTTAAGATGCAAACAAAAATAAATAAACAAAAAGAAGGCATATATGCGATTGAGGGTGAACTCAATATGCAAACAGTTCCTGATATTTCCCGACAATTACATGAACTGATCTCCCGTAATGATGGTAAATCCTTTACTTTAGATCTTGCCTTAGTCTCTCGTAGTGACAGTGCCGGTGTTGCCTTATTGGTTGATGCTATGCAGATCGCGACTAAAGAAAAACGCACACTTTTATTTTCAAATTTACCGTCACAAATGCAAGATATCGCGGGTATTAGCGGATTGCTGGACATTTTGCCGCTTAGCAACAATTAGACCTGATCACGATTTTTCCAGATTTAGCTCGATTCTTAACAAATTTACGCCAAACTGAACTGAAATAAGCTAAATCGCTCGTATTTAGGTCTCTTAGCCCATGAAATTGGCTAGTAAACCTCATATTAACCGTATCCGATATCCTTCTCTCGCGCTACAATAGCGCACTTCAAAAATGGCTCAGGCATTAGCCTTTCGCGGGATTTTCTTAAATTTAGGAATATCAAGCAGCGTCATTATTAACCGAATTTAATTTTTAGCAGAATGGGTGATTTTTATGAATCCAGAAGATGTACAAAAAATGATTCAGGCGGGTTTGCCTGATTGTGAAGTCAAAGTTGAAGGTGATGGTAGTCACTTCGAAGCCATCGTGATTGGTGAGATCTTTGATGGTTTGTCATTAGTTAAAAAACAACAAAAAGTGTATGCCACTTTAGGTGATAAAATTACCAATGGTGAAGTACATGCTTTAACCATCAAAACATATACTGCTGAAGAGTACGCGAAAGCTCAAAAACTTATGGTTAAGTAATCTCGTTATCCGAGATAATAAGTTATAAACAATTATAAAAGAATAAAATTATTATGGATAAATTAATTATTACCGGTGGCAAACCTTTAAACGGTGAGATTCGTATTTCAGGCGCAAAAAATGCGGCCTTGCCTATTATTGTTTCAACATTATTGTCTGATGAGCCTGTCTTAATACGCAACATTCCTCATTTACATGACATTACGACGACCATGGAATTGCTGGGTCGTATGGGTGTGAGTTTAACCATGGATGAGAAGATGGATGTTGAAGTAAATCCAACAACCATTAACAGTTATGTTGCCCCCTATGAGCTAGTAAAAACCATGCGGGCATCAATACTTGTTCTTGGTCCTTTGTTAGCCCGTTTTGGTGAAGCCGAAGTTTCACTACCCGGAGGTTGTGCCATTGGTGCACGTCCAGTGAATTTGCATATTCATGGTCTGGAATTAATGGGTGCGGATATTACTGTTGAAAATGGTTATATCAAAGCCAAGTGCAAACGATTGCAAGGTGCAAAAATTGTTTTAGATATTGTTACTGTTACCGGTACAGAAAATTTAATGATGGCGGCATGTTTAGCAGATGGTACAACCATACTTGAAAATGCGGCACGCGAACCAGAGGTTGTTGACCTGGCGAACTGTTTAAATGCAATGGGTGCAAAAGTCAGTGGAGCAGGTACAGATACCATCACCATTGAAGGTGTGGAGCGTATGCACGGTACAACTTACGATATTTTGCCAGACAGAATTGAAACAGGAACATATTTAGTTGCTGCTGCGGTAACCGGCGGCAAAGTGAAATTGAAAGATACCGATCCAACGTTACTGGATGCAGTTATATCTAAACTTGAAGAAGCCGGTGCAGAAATTGAAATGGGTAAAGACTGGATTTCTTTAGATATGAAAGGTAAACGTGCCAAAGCAATTGATGTTCGTACCGCTCCTTATCCTGCTTTCCCGACGGATATGCAAGCGCAGTTTTCTATTCTTAATGCAGTAGCAGAAGGTACTGCAAGTATTACAGAAACGATTTTTGAAAATCGTTTCATGCATGTACAAGAATTAAAACGCATGGGTGCTGATATTGAAGTGAATGGCAATACCGCCATTGTAAAAGGTGTGGAAGAATTAAAATGCGCACCTGTAATGGCAACAGATTTACGGGCATCAGCTAGTCTTGTTATCGCGGGTCTGGTTGCAGAGGGCGATACCGTTGTTGAACGAATTTATCATATCGATCGTGGTTATGAATGTATTGAAGAAAAATTATTAATGCTTGGCGCAACAATTCGTCGTGTACCAGAATAATTGTATTGTCTGATATCTATTAATAGAAGAAAAAGTTATGAGTGAAACATTAACTATCGCATTATCTAAAGGTCGTATTTATGAGGAAACCATGCCTCTACTTGCGCACGCAGGTATTGTTCCTAAAGATGATCCTGAAACCAGCCGTAAACTTATTCTTGATACCAACCATGATGATGTGAAACTCGTTATTATTCGCGCAACCGATGTACCGACTTATGTTCAGTACGGTGCAGCTGATATTGGTGTAGCAGGTAAAGATGTATTGCTTGAACATGGTGGAGAAGGTTTGTATGAACCTCTCGATTTAGAAATTGCGAAATGTCGTTTAATGACAGCAGGGCCTGTTGGCGCAAAAGAACCTGAAGGGCGTTTACGCATTGCCACCAAGTTTGTGAATTGCGCGCGCCGTTATTATGCTGAGCAAGGTAAGCAAGTTGAAGTAATTAAACTTTATGGTTCTATGGAATTAGCACCATTGGTTGGCTTAGCTGATTTTATTATTGACGTAGTCGATACCGGTAATACCTTAAAAGCAAATGGCCTCGAACCTTTAGAACACATTGCAGATATTAGTTCACGTTTGGTTGTGAATAAAGCATCAATGAAAATGAAGCACGCAAGAGTGAAAAAATTAATTGATCAAATTGCTGAAGCCGTAAAAAATAAGTGATTTTTACCATCTGTCATTGCGATGGAACAAAGTGACTGTGGCAATCTCCTAAATCTAGCACTAACCTAAATATACAAATTATGAATATTAAACGCTTAACAACCACACAAGCCGATTATCAATCACAAATGGATACCTTGCTAGCCTGGGAAGGTGTCTCTGACGATCAAGTAAATTCAACAGTACGTGAAATACTAAAAGATATTCGTTTACGTGGTGATGATGCTTTAGTTGAATACACAAATAAATTTGACCGTATGAATGTCAGCTCAATGAAAGAACTGACTTTTACAAAAGAACAAATTGAAGCGGCTTATAAAAATGTTCCTGCTGATCAAAGAGAAGCATTAGAAACGGCGGCTGAACGTGTGCGCAGTTATCACAAGCATCAAATAATGGAATCATGGTCTTATACTGAAGATGATGGCACATTATTAGGTCAACAAATTACTGCGCTTGATCGTGTTGGTTTATATGTTCCAGGTGGTAAGGCAACATATCCTTCTTCTGTATTAATGAATGCAATTCCCGCTAAAGTCGCGGGTGTTGAAGAAATTGTGATGGTTGTTCCGACACCTGATGGTGTAGTGAGTGACATGGTGTTGGCTGCGGCAAAAATTGCAGGTGTTGATACCGTATTTGCTGTAGGTGGCGCGCAAGCTGTTGCAGCCCTGGCTTATGGAACAGATACTGTTCCTGGTGTAGATAAAATTGTTGGTCCTGGAAATATTTATGTTGCCACCGCCAAGTCCATGGTATTTGGTCGCGTTGGTATAGACATGATTGCTGGTCCCTCTGAAATTTTAGTTGTGTGTGATGGCAAAACAAATCCTGACTGGATTGCGATGGATTTATTCTCACAAGCAGAACACGATGAAGATGCACAATCTATCTTAGTTTCATGGGACGGAGATTTTTTAAATCAAGTACAAGCCAGTATTGAAAAGCTTTTACCAACAATGGAACGTAAAGATATTATCTCTACATCATTAGCCGATCGTGGCGCGTTTATTTTAGTTAAAGATGAAAATGAAGCCGTTGAGGTTGCAAACTTTATAGCACCTGAACATTTAGAACTTTCTGTAGAAGATCCAGAAGCAATGGCTAAAAAGATTAAACATGCCGGGGCAATCTTCATGGGGCGTTATACGGCAGAAGCAGTGGGTGATTATTGTGCAGGTCCAAACCATGTATTACCTACTTCACGAACTGCACGTTTTAGCTCGCCACTGGGTGTGTATGATTTCCAGAAACGCTCAAGCCTTATTATGTGTTCAGCAGAAGGTGCATCCAAGTTAGGTAAAACGGCATCCATATTAGGTCGTGGTGAAAGTTTGACCGCACATGCTCGTTCTGCAGAGTATCGAATTAAAGATTAATCTCAATAAAAAGAAGTGACTCCGGTACCTTCTGAATAAAATGGCTATGGGCTTTATCCCATAGCCATTTTTTTTGCTTTAATTTTGCCAGTGCGGTACCAATATGCTAAAAATGAAGGTTCACGCAAATATAAGGATGTGGCTAATGCAGTTTATCAAAAAAGTACTATTTTTCTTTTTTGGATCATTTTCATGGAAGTTTCCACCATGGTTGAATTTCATTAGTCAGCTTTATAATAAAGCGCTTATATGGCGCAAAGAAAATAAAAAGATTGTCTGGTTAAGCCTTGCTTTAGCTTTAATAAGCTACGGTGGTGTACTCTGGTACGATTCATTACCTAAACCCGTTCAAGTACAAATTACTGGTACAGCCCCTTCGTTAACAGAATTACGTGATGAACCTGTTTATGACTCCGTTTATGTTAATTTCAGTGCATCGGCGGCGCCGCTTGAAAAAATCGGTAAGTCAGTTACGCAAGGAATAACGCTTTCACCTGAAATAAAAGGTCAATGGACATGGCGTAATGATTCACAGTTACAATTCAAACCTGAACAAGACTGGGCCGTGGGTGAAGAGTATGTTGTTAAATTTGAAGAAAGCTTTTTTCCTGATCATTTAGTACTAAGCACGTATGAATATCATTTTGCTTCTGCCGGATTCTCAGCACAGCTTATGAATACGTATTTCCATCAAGACCCGCTTGATCCAAAAATAAAACGTATTATTGCAACAGTTAAATTCACTCATCCAATTGATAAAGCTTCTTTCGAAGACAATATCAAACTGAATATGCAAAATAAAAAACAAGGCATATTGAGTGATGGTACGTCACTTAATTTTCAAGTGACCTATGACAAGTTTGCTGGAGAGGCGTATCTCAAGTCTGATCCCGTTAAAATCCCTTTAAAAGATAAAGTTGTAAAAATAGAAGTAGAAGGCGGATATAAATCCAGTCGTGGCGGTGATGCCTGGGAGAATGATTTGCAATACCAGGTAAATGTACCGGGTATGTATAATTATTTCCGAATCTCAAATATAAATCCTACTTTAGTTAGAAACAAACGTAATGAACCTGAACAGGTTTTAATTGTAGAAACTACAGCGGGCGTTCTGGAAAAAGAATTACAGAAAAATATTACGGTCTACGAATTACCGCGTAACTTGCCTGCTGTGCAAGGACGACGAGGGAAACGTAATTATAGATATTGGCGTATCAAAGATGTGGGGCCACAAGTTTTAGCTCTTTCCAATAAGCTGGATATTAAAGCCATTCCAACAGAGCACGAGTATTCTAATTTACATAGCTTTCGCTATAAGTCTAAACCCGGCCGTAGTTTGTATGTGAAGATCAAAAAAGGGACGCGCTCATTTGGTGGGTATATTCTGGCGGATGCGTTTGAGAATGTTCGTCGAGTACCACAGTTCCCGAGAGAACTGAAAATTATGCATGAAGGTGCCATTCTGGGTATGCGTGGCGAAAGAAAGTTATCTGTCGTTTCCCGGGGTATAAAGACAGTTCAATTTGAAGTTGGTCGGGTTTTACCTGGACAGATTAATCATCTTGTCAGCCAGTCAAACGGTAATTTCTTAAGTCATTATTTTTCAAATTATAATTTTGATGCAGATAATATTACTGACAGATTTACACAAACCCAAAGTTTAAGAGCAACAGGACCAGAAAAAGCACAATATACCGCGTTTGATTTTTCACCTTATCTCAATCTTGAAGGTGCCGGAAAAAAACGGGGTTTATTTTTCTTTAAAGTACAACGCTGGGATGAAAAATATAAAAGGGCAAGTGGTGCATCCGATAAACGTTTAATCCTGGTAACCGATCTTGGAATACTGGTAAAAGATAATGCCGATAAAACGCATGACGTCTTTGTACAATCATTGAATACAGGCCGGCCTGTACCTAATGCAGTAGTGAAGATACTGGGTAAAAATGGTATCGCGGTTCACACGGTTTTAACCAGTGAGCGTGGAAGAGCAAGTTTTCCTTCATTTAAAGATCTTAAACGTGAAAAACAACCGGTTGCCTACCTGGTAACAAAAGGGCAGGACGTATCCTTTATTCCATATAATAAAGGAAACAGAAGTCTTAACTATTCACGCTTTGATACAGGTGGAATCTATCAGCAGGGTAAAGGCGAAAAACTGAATGCTTACCTGTTTTCAGACCGGGGAATCTATCGTCCCGGGGATAAATTTAATGTTGGTATGATCGTTCGCTCGGGTGACTGGGATAAAGAACTCGAAGGTTTACCGATGGAAGTTGTGATTAACGATGCCCGAGGTTTAACAGTTAAAAGACAAAAGTTAAAACTCGATGATAGCGGCTTTGAAGAAGTGAACTATAAAACTGAATACACTTCGCCAACAGGTGAATATCAGATTCGAGCATATTTGATAAAAGATAGGCATAGAAGAAATTTACTCGGTTCAACAACCGTGCGTGTTGAAGAGTTTATTCCAGACAGAATGAAAATCCAGACACGCTTCTCCAAAGAAAGAGAATCAGGCTGGGTTTCTCCAGAAGGGTTACAAGGCCGGGTGTCATTACAGAACCTCTATGGTATTCCTGCCTCTAATCGCAGAATTGCAGCAAGTATTAATTTAAAACCTGCACAGCCTTACTTTAGAAAATACAAAGCCTTTCGTTTTTATGATCCTTTACGCGCTAAGCATTCATTTTCTGAACGTTTAAATGATTCAAAAACAGATGATGAGGGCATCTCTGTTTTTGATATCGACTTAAGTCGTTTTGCAAAAGCCACTTACCGTCTCAGCTTAACCACACAAGGTTATGAAGCAGAAGGTGGCCGAGGTGTGTCAGCAGAACGCTCGGTATTGATTTCGCCATTAGCTTATCTTGTTGGTTATAAAACAGATGGAAAATTAAATTATATTCATAAAGACAGTGAACGTACGATTGATTTACTCGCTGTATCACCTGATCTGGATAAAATGGAGGTGTCTGGATTACAGATGGAACTCATCGAGCAACGTCATGTTTCCGTTTTAACCAAACAAAATAACGGAACGTATAAATACCAGTCGGTTAAAAAGAAAACATCGCTTAAACGTGATGCACTGAAAATCTCAAAGGAC
>JAUVGM010000192.1 GCA_030593785.1 Gammaproteobacteria bacterium
ATGTCATTTTCTTTAATGGCTTAAATACATCTCCATTTGAATTTATAAACCCTGCTTTTTTAGAAATAGCAACGGGTTGTTGTTCAACCACACTCACGCTTAATGTATCTGGCCATACTCGTCTAACAGATGCTTCACTCACCCAGGGTAACTTTTCAACTTCTTCTCTAACACTTTCCACATCAACATTAAAATAACCACCTGCAACAACACCCGCGACAGCACGGTGTAACATGGCTTCATCAACATTCACAAATGCACCATGTACGCGAATCTTATTCACGGGCAATGTAGATGGGTTGCTTAAATGATCTTGAGCAAAAAATATTACTGCGCAGCCAACAACTACGGGGAGAAACCAATTCATCCAACGATATGATACCGACGGTAGTTCCTTCTTTTTTAAATATGCAGCCTGTCTGGTAGCAGGTGACATTTTTTACACCTCAACTAATGTTTGCGATAAAATATTAAATACAAGCTCACTAAAGGAAAAACCTTTAGCTTTAGCCGCCATTGGAACCAAACTATGACTGGTCATTCCTGGCACGGTATTAATTTCAATAACTGAAGGTTTACCTTCTTCATCACTCATAATATCCACACGTCCCCAGCCTCTTGCGCCAACAGCATCAAAGGCTGATATTGCTAAACGCTGTAACTGTGATTCCTGTTCCTCACTTAAGCCACATGGACAATGATATTGAGTATCATCGTCATCATATTTTGCAGCGTAATCATAAAAATCGCGCTTTGTTTCAAGGCGTATAACCGGTAAAGGAGTTCGACCTAATATTGCAACGGTATATTCTTTACCGTGAACCCATTGCTCTGCGAGTACGGTATCTCCATACTCAGATGCCACTTTCCATGCTTTACCTAAGCCATCTTCCTCATCAACCTTACTCATACCGATACTGGAACCTTCAAGAGTAGGTTTAACCATAATAGGAAAGCCCAGACTCGCACCGACATAACTCATATCTGTTGTTTCTTCTAATTTCATATATGCCGGTGTTGGTAAACCAGAGCCTTGTAATAATTCTTTACAACGTAATTTATCCATTGCTATAGCTGAAGCAAGTACTCCACTCCCGGTATAAGGCAGTTGTAAAATTTCAAGTACACTTTGAATCACGCCATCCTCGCCACCAGGACCATGTAAAATAATGAAAACCCGATCAAATTGACCTTTCTTTAGGTCATCAAAAATTGATTCGCGTTTAACATCAATTTTGTGTGCATCTACTTTCTTTTCTAATAATGCATTTAATACTGCATCACCACTTTTTAATGACACTTCACGTTCTGCTGACCAGCCACCCATTAAAACAGCAACTTTTCCTAAATTATTCGCTTGAATGTGTGAAGAGTTATTCATCATGCTCACCAACAATCTGTACTTCACGAATCAAATCAACATTATGTTGTTGTAGTACTTTTTCATGTACTGTATTAATCAGTGTTTCAATATCCTTCGCTGTGGCCGTACCAGTATTTATAATAAAATTAGCGTGTTTTTCTGAAACACATGCTCCACCGACACAAAAATTCTTTAAACCACAACTTTCAATTAATCTTGCAGCATAATCACCTTCTGGATTTCTGAAGACTGAACCCGCATTAGGCTGTTGCGTAGGTTGTGTTGCAACACGGCGATTAAGATGATTTTTAATTGTTTGCAAACTTTCTTCTTTATTACCTTTTGATAACTTGATTACCGCTGAAACAAACCACTCATATTGTGCATGTTCTTCTTTAGCCTCTACGTGACGATAAGCAATAGAAAATTCTTCTGGCATACGTTTATGTATTTCACCCTTCATATTGATCGTTTCGACACTTTCAATAACTTCCCATGTTTCACCACCTACTGCACCGGCATTCATTTTTAATGCACCACCAATGGTTCCCGGGATACCGGATAAAAATTCTGCGCCAGTCAAACCTAACTTTGCAGAAAACTTCGCTAACTTTGGACTTGGAACACCTGCCTCCACATAGATATGTGTTTCATCTATGCTCTTAATTTCATTTAAGACGCCACTGGTGCAAATAACGGTGCCGCGAATACCTGCATCTGATACTAGTAAGTTGCTGCCTAAACCTAACAAAAAAACCGGTTCATTCGCGGGCAAACTTTCAAGATAAGCAGACATATCATTAATATCAGCAGGACGATAAAAACGATCGGCAACACCACCTACTCGCCATGATGTATGTCGTGACATAGGCTCATTTTGTAACAGTATGCCTTTATGTGTCATATTGTCCTTTGTCATTGCTAGTTCCATACCTAAGCAGAGACCAACTCTTCTTTTAATTTACTTGCTGCAACACCAATGCTACCGGCACCTAACGTCAATAAAATATCGCCGTCTTTTAATACACCCTTTAAGGTCGATGTAAGTTCTTCAATGTGTTCTACAAACACAGGTTCAACCTGGCCACGAGCACGTATTGCTCTGGCAAGACTACGTCCATCTGCTCCAGCTATAACTGCTTCACCAGCTGAAAACACTTCTAACAAAACCAAAGCATCAACATTTGAAAGTACCGCAGTAAAATCTTCAAATAAATCACGCGTACGTGTATAACGATGCGGTTGGAAAGCAACAACTAAACGTTTCTCTGGCCAACCACTGCGTATCGCTTGTATCGTCGCTTCTACTTCTCTTGGATGATGTCCATAGTCATCAATATGCATGACTGTAATATTGGTACCACCAACTTGATAGTCACCATTAATTTGGAAACGTCGACCGATGCCTTCAAACTTCAATAATGCTGTTTGAATAGCGCTTGCATCTACACCAATTTCATTTGCCACTGCTATTGCCGCTAAAGCATTTAAAACATTATGTTCACCGGGCATATTCAAGGTAATATCAAGCCAGTTGTGATTACCTTCTTTTGATACAGAGAAAAATGTTTTATTGCCTTCTTGTTTTAAATTACTGGCTTTTATATCCGCATCGTCACTAAAACCGTATGTGATCATTGGGCGGTTAATTTGAGGAATAACATTTCTTACTTCATCATCATCAATACATAAAACAGCTAAACCATAAAAAGGAAGGTGATGTAAAAACTCGATAAAAGTTTGACGTAAAACTTCGAAGTCTCCGCCATATGTTTCCATGTGATCAGCATCAATATTTGTGACTACCGCCATCATGGGCTGTAAGTGCATAAACGAAGCATCACTTTCATCGGCTTCTGCGACTAAATAATGACTTTCACCCAAACGTGCATTAGTACCTGCACTGTTCAGCCGTCCACCAATCACGAAGGTTGGATCAAAATCACCTTCCGCTAAAACACTTGCGACTAAACTTGTTGTTGTTGTTTTGCCATGTGTGCCTGCAACGGCTATTCCGTAACGGAAACGCATTAACTCTGCTAACATTTCTGCGCGAGGTACAACAGGAACGCGCTTTTCATGCGCAGCAACAACTTCCGGGTTATCTTCTTTTACTGCGGTTGAAACTACGACCACATCACAGTTCAATACATTTTCTGCTTCGTGACCTGAATAAATTTTTGCACCAAGCTTTGTTAAACGTTGTGTTACTGCATTTTCATTTAAATCAGATCCAGAAATGTCATAACCTAAGTTCAACATCACTTCAGCAATGCCACCCATACCAACGCCGCCAATACCCACGAAGTGGATACAACGAATACGTCCCATGCTAGGCTCATCACGTAACTGCGCTAAATCTAAATTTTTAACCATGAGAGACTCCTAAACATACTTCTGCAACTTCTTGTGTTGCATTAGGTTTAGCTAACCCACGTGCCGCTTTTGCCATTTCAATCAACTTCGTTCTGCCTGCTTGTAACAACTCTGTAATAGATTCTTTAAGTTTTGGTATTAATTGTTCCTGTGGAATCAAAATTGCTGCATTCACGCTAGTAAGATAAGCAGCATTCGCAGTTTGGTGATCATCAACAGCATGTGGATACGGAACTAATATTGCAGCAACTCCGGCGTTTGCTAATTCTGAAATAGTAAGTGCGCCTGCTCGACAAATTACTAAGTCTGCCCACTCATACGCTTCTGCCATATCTTCGATAAACTCTGTCACTTTAGCTTCAACATTAAATTTTTTATAAGTTTTAACTGTTGTATCAAGTTTGTTTTTTCCAGTTTGGTGCCAAACATTTGCTTGTAGCTCATTTGAAAGTTCTGAGAGTGCTTGCGGTACATTTTCATTTAATGCTTGTGCACCTAAACTTCCACCAATAATTAACAAATGAATATTATCGTCACGCTTAGCCATTCTTTCTTCAGGTTGAGATATTTCTGAAATATCTTTTCTAATAGGATTACCCATCGTAACAATATTTTTATTTTTAAAGCTATTTGGAAATGCTTGCATCGTTGTTGTTGCTATATAACTTAATACTTTATTGGTTAAACCCGGTACCGCATTTTGTTCATGTAAATATAAAGGCTTGCGTAAAATAAATGCCGCCAGACCACAAGGGCCACTGACAAAGCCTCCCATACCTAAAACAGCATCAGGTTTAACTTTAATAAATACTTTAATCACTTGAGCGATGGCTACAACTAACTTTAATGGCACAAATAACAAGTTCAATAGACCTTTACCACGTAAACCACTAATACTAATAATTTCTAATGGAATACCCGCAGCAGGTACAACTCGATGCTCTAAACCTTTTTCTGTTCCTACCCATGTTATTTTTATATCTTGATCACGTAAGTAGTCTGCAACAGCAAGAGCAGGATAAACATGACCTCCAGTGCCACCAGCAGCAATCAATATATGCTTTACCATGCTGCACCTACCGTAGATTTTTTTCTTTTGCCCTGGCTATTACGATCAAACTGTCGTGTTTCAAAATCGGCACGAAGCAACATTGCAATAACTACGCACATAATAATTAAGCTACTACCGCCATAGCTCATGAGAGGTAAGGTCAAACCTTTGGTTGGTAGTACACCCATATTCACGCCAACATTAATAAAGGCTTGTAAACCTAACCAGATAGCAAGACCGTAAGCGAGAAAAGCAGTGAAAGGTCTTTCACGTTTTTCTGCGCGACGGCCGATCATTAATGCACGTATAACGATAAAACAGAAAAGTGCTATTACAATCATGACACTAAATAAACCCAGTTCTTCTGCCAACACAGCAAAAACAAAATCCGTATGTGCTTCTGGAAGATAAAATAATTTTTGTACACTGGCACCTAAACCAACACCAAACCACTCTCCTCGACCGAAAGCGATTAATGCCTGGGTTAACT